>NZ_JAILFV010000006.1 GCF_024697385.1 Anaerovibrio sp. | reverse complement strand
TCCTGCCTTGGCAATCTCCTCACGGTAAATTGCATCGGCTTCCTGGACAATTTTCACCTTTTCTGCCGTAACCTCGCCGATAATGCGGATACCTAATCCAGGACCCGGGAACGGCTGGCGGTTTACCAGATATTCAGGAATCTCCAGCTCCCGACCGGCCTTTCGTACTTCATCCTTGAAAAGAAGCCTCAGTGGTTCCACAATTTCCTTAAAATCCACATAATCCGGCAAGCCACCTACATTATGATGGGACTTGATTACTGCTGATTTGCCAAGACCGCTCTCAATAACATCAGGATAAATGGTACCCTGTACCAGGAAGTCCACGGCACCGATTTTCTTGGCTTCTTCTTCAAACACCCGGATAAACTCCTCACCGATTATCTTGCGCTTGGCCTCAGGCTCTGTTACTCCCTTGAGCTTTTCATAAAAACGCTCCTGGGCATTGACCCTGATAAAATTCAGGTCATATGGACCATCAGGACCGAATACAGCCTCTACCTGATCGCCTTCGTCCTTGCGCAAAAGACCGTGGTCAACAAATACGCAGGTCAGCTGCCTGCCAATAGCCTTGGACATCAACACAGCTGCCACTGAAGAATCCACACCGCCTGAAAGGGCACAAAGGGCCTTTCCATTGCCGATTTTTTCCTTGAGCTGTTGGATGGTAGTGTTTACAAAGGAATCCATCCGCCAATCTCCGGCACACTGACATACCTTGTAAACGAAATTGCTTAGCATTTTGGAGCCCTCTACGGTATGCAGGACCTCAGGATGGAACTGTACGGCATAAATGCCACGGGATTCATCCTCCATACCGGCCACAGGGCATACAGGAGTATCTGCTGTAACGGCAAAGCCCTCAGGAGCCTTGGCGATATAATCGGTATGGCTCATCCAGCAAACGGTTTTTTCGGATACACCGTCAAAGAGCTTGGAGTCTGCGCTCTTGATTGACACCTCGGTTTTACCATATTCACTGACAGGAGCAGTATCCACCTTCCCGCCCAGGAGATGGGCAATCAATTGTGACCCATAGCAAATTCCAAGAACCGGCACCCCTAATTCAAAAATCTCCGTGCTGATAGTAGCAGATTCAGGCTTGTATACGCTGTTTGGTCCGCCTGTGAAAATAATCCCCTTTGGATTCATTTCCCTGATTTTTTCCATACTCAGGGTATTAGGATGCACCTCACAGTATACATTGCACTCACGGACACGACGGGCAATCAGCTGGTTGTACTGACCACCAAAATCCAATACCAGTATCATTTCATTTGCCAAGAGCTTTATCCTCCTTAAGTTTTTGTCTAAAACATTATAACATAACCCAATAATTATGAAAAGGAACTGCCATTACCACTATGACCCCAGGGGCTCCCCCGGAAAATCACACAGGTAATCAACAGTTCCTTTTTGATTACTGTTCAATTTACTGTTCAACGGAAAATTCTGCCATGAAATGTTCTACGGCATTTCGGGCAGCATCGTAGGAAAATCCCTTTTGATAAAGGTACTGCATCATTTTCTGAAAGGATGCATTCCCCTTGAATTTGCCTGTAAGCACCTTAATGGCCTTTTGAAATTCCCGTTCATATATATCATCCGGAACGCAGTCCTGCACCAGACTGCTGTCATACCCCTTCTGCATCAGCTTGGCACATATCTGCTTTACGCTGTAACTGGAGGAATTATAGAGATAATCAAAGCGCCTCCTACAGCCGGCTTCATCATCTATATAGTGCTTCTCCTGAAGCCATTGGACCGCTTCCTGGATTTCTTCCTCGCTGTATTGCTTCCTGGCCAGCTTGGTGGACAGCAGGCGTACGCTCTGATCACTGCGGGATAAAAGATCAACGGCCTTGGCCTTGGCGGAAGGCCTGGGGCTGGACTTCCCCCTGGCCGGTCTGGCGGATTCCTTATCAGTCATCACTGCCGGCCTTTGTCTTCTTGGATGGTGATGTCAGGCGCTGCATGACCTCATCGTCCTTGAGCATCTCATGAACCTTGCCTTCAATTTCTGCGCAAAGCTCAGGCTGCTTGCGGAGAATTTCCTTGATGGTATCCTTGCCCTGTCCAAGACGACTGCCATTATAGGAATACCATGACCCGCTCTTCTGGAGTATCTCCAGATCAGAGGCTATATCGATGAGGCTGCTTTCACGGGATACACCTTCACCATACATAATATCGAACTCAGCAGTCTTGAATGGTGGTGCTACCTTGTTCTTGACCACCTTGACACGGGTCCTGTTACCGAGAATATTGGTCCCCTGCTTCACGGTATCGTATTTGCGCACATCCAGACGGACAGAGGCATAGAATTTCAGAGCCCGGCCACCGGTGGTGGTTTCAGGATTGCCATACATCACGCCGACCTTCTCACGAATCTGGTTGATGAATATGGCTGTTGTACGGGACTTACTGATAACACCTGTGAGCTTGCGCATGGCCTGACTCATAAGGCGGGCCAGAAGACCCACATGGGCATCACCCATCTCACCCTCGATTTCAGCCTTTGGTACGAGAGCTGCAACGGAATCAACGACAATAATATCAATGGCACCACTTCTTACCAGTGCCTCAGCAATTTCCAGGGCCTGCTCCCCTGTATCCGGCTGTGAAATAAGCAGGTTATCAATATCCACGCCTAATTTCTTGGCATATACCGGGTCCAGGGCATGCTCAGCATCTATAAATGCTGCAATACCGCCGTTCTTCTGGGCCTCAGCTATCATATGCAGGGTAACTGTAGTCTTACCAGAGGATTCCGGGCCATAAATCTCTATGATTCGTCCACGGGGAATACCACCAACGCCCAAGGCAATATCCAGAGGCAATATACCTGTAGGAATAACCTCCACATTCATATCGTTGGCAGCATCGCCAAGGCGCATAATGGCCCCCTTACCGTAATCCTTTTCTATCTGCTTAAGGGCACTTTTTAACGCTTCTTCTTTCTCCATTAACAATAAACTCCCTTCTATGAGAAATTATTTTTATTCTGATTTTACTCCGTAATCTAATATCACCGTTATGTATTATACCAAACAAAGGTTTTAATTACAACACCTGTTCTTATAACGCCATTGTTCAAATTTTTCTTTATTTATGAAGAAAAATACTCCTATTAGCGTTTCAACGAGGGCACTCGCCTTGCGTCGCACGAGGTGGGAGATATACGCACCACCTGTTAAAGATTGTCCCCCCACCTATAGAGGAAGAGGACATCTTTTGCCTCGTTATAACGCCATTGTTCAAATTTTTTCTTCATTTATTAAGAAAAATACTCCTATTAGCGTTTCAACGAGGGCACTCGCCTTGCGTCGCGCGAGGCGGGAGATATACTCACCACCTGTTAAAGATTGTCCCCCCCACCTATAGAGGAAGAGGAAATCTTACACCGAGTTATAACTTTAGATGTTTATTTTTATATGTATTATACTATATTAAGATAAAAAAATGAAGCTATTTAGATAAATAGCTTCATTTAATTAATCTAAATCATAATTTCTATCAGATATACATCTTGTCGTGACCTTTTTTCTCCTTCTTCAGGCCAATCATGTCAGAGAACCTTACGGTTATGATGTAGAAGGCCGGAATAATGAAGATACCGATAAAGGTTGCAAAGAGCATACCACCAACTACTGCAACACCCATACCATTACGGGCCGCAGCACCGGCACCACTGGCACTGACCAAAGGCAAGCAGCCGATGATAAAGGCAAAGGATGTCATCAATATTGGTCTGAGACGGAGGCCTGCTGCCTCTATGGCAGCCTTCAAAGGATTCATGCCGGCGTCTGTACGGGCCTTGGCAAACTCTACAATCAGTATTGCATTCTTCGCCGAAAGTCCTATCAGCATTATGACACCGATCTGCATGTATACACTGTTCTGGAGACCAGGGTTAGGTCCAACAGTCAATGTCTCCACAAGGCTCATAAATAGCTCGGAGAACAGGGCGCCAAATATACCTACAGGCACAGCCATCAGTACCGCAAACGGTACGCTCCAGCTCTCGTAAAGAGCTGCCAGGCAGAGGAATACGAATACCAGGGCCAAGGCCAATACGGTACTGGTGGAGCTTCCGCTCTTGATTTCCTCACGGGCCTGACCTGACCACTCTACATTGTAACCGGCAGGTGCAACTTCCTTAACGATTTCTTCCATGGCGGCAATTGCCTGTCCTGAAGAATACCCACTGGCTGCATTACCCTGGATGGATACGGCATTGGCTGCATTGAAGCGGTGAACAATGGAAGGTGCTGTACTGAGTTTTGGAGTCAGCAGGGATTCCAGAGGAATCATTTCACCAGCAGCATTGCGAACAAACATGAACCGCATGTCATCAGAGGCAGTACGGTAATTCTGATCAGCCTGCAATACTACCTTGTAGGTACGGCCAAATTCATTAAAGTCATTTACCTGAGTTCCGCCATAGAATACCTGCATAGTGGTAAAGATATCAGACATCTGGACACCAAGGCTCTTGGCTTTATCACGGTCAACATCGTACTTAACTATCGGAGAATTAATCTTGAAGGTGGACCGGACACCCTGGAGTTCAGGGCGCTGATTTGCAGCTGCTACGATTTTCTGGGCAGTTTCATTCAGTTCTTCATCTGAATGACCGGCCAAATCCTGCAGCTCCATCTGCCAACCACCGACATTACCAAGACCTGGCAATGCAGGCATATTAAAGGCTATAACCTGGGCTTCTGGTGCTACCTGGCCACCTACAGCAAAGGTTTTGCCCAGAAGTGCATTAAGGGATTTTTCCAATGATTTACGGTCATCCCAATTATCCAGGCCTACAAACATAGTACCGGCATTAGGCTTACTACCGAAGGAGAAAATATCAAAGCCGGTGATGGCCATAACATTCTTTACGCCATCAATGGTCTTGATACCACTGGATACCTTATCCATTGTAGTAACGGTATTGTTGATGGAGGTACCTTCAGGAAGGGATACTGATACTGCATAATATCCCTGGTCTTCATCAGGAACGAAGGTACTTGGTACAATCTTGTACAACAATCCTGTAAGGCCGGTAACGATAACCGTCAGGATAACGGCATACCGGGCATTTCCGATAAACCAGCCAACAACGCCCTGATAACTGATTCGCATGGAATCAAATTTGTCATTGAATTTAGTAAAGAATCTGCCCAAAAGGCTCTTGTCTTCCTTTTTGTCCTTATCTACCGGCTTCAAAAGAGTTGCACACAGGGCCGGAGTAAGGGTAAGGGCCACGAAAGCAGAAAGGGCCATTGATATGGCTATGGTAAGGGCAAACTGTCGGTACAGTACACCCATCATACCACCCAGGAAAGCTACAGGAATAAATACTGCTGCCAAAACGAAGGCTATGGCCACAACAGGCCCCTGTACCTCATCCATGGCACGCTCTGTGGCGTCTATAGGGGTAAGTCCTGTACTCATATGATGCTCTACATTCTCGATAACAACTATGGCATCATCTACTACCAGACCTATGGCCAATACCATGGCGAAAAGGGTCAGGGTATTTATTGAGAAATTCAGGATTATAAAGGCGATAAATGTTCCTACCAGGGAAACCGGAACGGCCAGCAATGGAATCAACGTAGCACGCCAGCTCTGCAGGAATAAGAATACAACCAGTACTACCAGCATCAGTGCCTCAAAGAAGGTATTAACAACCTCTTTGATGGAGGTACTGATGTAATCAGTGGTATCAACGATATAATTCAAGGTAAGATCCGGTGGGAAATCCTTCTCTACATCGGCTAAAATCTTACGACATTCGGCAACTGTAGTCATGGTATTGGCACTTTCTGTGAGCTGAATACCAAATGCCACAGTGTTCTTGTTGCCATTCATATCAGCAAATACTGCATACTGCTCAGCACCATTTTCCACCCTGGCAACATCCTTGATTCGTACCATGGTACCATTGGCGTTGGTCCTGATTACGATATTACCAAACTGTTCAGGTGTAACAAGTCGACCATCAATCTTACCGGTGAGCTGTTTCTCCTGCTGATTGGAAATAGGCAACGCACCCACGGTACCTGCCGGTGCCTGAAGGTTTTGCTCCTGAATGGCAGCTGCCACATCTCCTGCGGTCATATCAAGCTCTGCCAGTCTATCAGGATTCAACCAGATACGCAGGGCATAGTTAGCGCCGAAGGCCTGTACGGAACCTACACCTTCAACACGCTTGATTTTATCTATCAAATAGATATCTGCATAATTTTTAATCCATGTGCTATCATAGGTACCATTTGGTGAAACAACCGCTGCCATCAATGCCATGTTCTCAGAGGACTTGGCAGTAACAACACCTACTGACTTAACACTTTCCGGCAGGCTTGGATTAGCAACAGCTACTGCATTCTGTACCTTTACCGCATCCATATCTCCATCAGTACCCAGCTCGAATACTACAGACATGGAATAATAACCGGAGTCAGAGGAGTTGGAGTTCATATAGTCCATGCCCTGAACACCGTTGACCTGCTGCTCAATAATCTGGGCAACAGTTTCATTAACGACCTTGGCGTTCGCACCAATATAAGTGGTACTAACCCTTACCGTAGGTGGTGCAATCTGAGGATACTGGGCAATAGGAAGCTGCGCAGCAGAAATCAGACCACCAATAACAATAATAAGGGATATAACTATAGCAAATATCGGTCTATGTATAAAAAATTTAGACACCTGTCTACCCCCTTATTCGTGCTTGTCAATAAACGAAAAGCTCAAATCATCAGCAGAAACGGTTGTCACTTCCATATCCATACCCTCTGTAAGAGTTGTCAGGCCTTCAACAACTACCTGCTCATTGCCCTTCAGGCCACTTGTAATAACATAATAACTGCCTACCTTTTGTCCGAGTTCTACAGGAACAACAACAGACTTGTTATCTTCACCCACAACAATAACAAAGGATTTGCCCAAAAGCTGCTGAACTGAACGCTGAGGTACCAGCAAAGCATCCTTTATGGTGTCGCCAACAAGACGGGCACGGGCAAACATACCTGGAATGAGTACACCGTTTGGATTGTCAAACTCTGCCTTTACCAGCAAGGAAGAAGTATTGCCATCCATGGCACGGTCTAATCCAACCACATTGCCCAGGGCAGGATATTCCTTGCCATCACTGAGGACTATACGGACATTCTTGCTAGGAAGTGCATTACCAGGTACTACATCCTGGCCAATATATTTGAGATACTCAGCTTCACTGATGCTGAACTGCACCATCATAGGATTGCTGGTGCCGATGGTAACCAGTGGTGTGCTTCCGGCAGCAGCAAAGGTACCGACAGCCACATCATCAACTGCCAGCTTGCCGCTCATAGGTGCATATACTACTGTATCATCCAAATTCTGCTGAGCATTCTGAACTAATGCCTCCATTGCAGAAACATTGGCTTCCAGGGCATTAACCTGTGCCTGCTGGTTGGTAACTACCTGCTCGGAAACAGCCTGAGCTGCGTAGAGCTGCTGATTTCTTACCAAATCAACCTTGGCATTGTTCAGGTTGGCCTGGGCCTGGGCTAAATTAGCCTGGGCGTTGAGCAATGCAGCCTGATAAGTCCTTGAATCTATACGATACAAGGCCTGACCGGCAGTAACCTGATCTCCACCCTTGATATACTTTTCTACAACAGTACCGGAAACCTTGGCAGTAACCTGGGCAGTATCCTTGCCCTTAACTGTACCAGGATACTCAAGAGTAAGCGGTGTATCCCTGTGGATAACATTCATTACCTTTACTTGTGCAGCACCGCCGGTACGCTGACCAGACATCTGTCCCATAAGGAACATATATCCACCAATTATTGCAGCAATAGCCACAACAGCAACTATTACAATTCCTCTTTTTGATAACAAATTTATTCCTCCTTAATGTAATGTCAGCAACGCACAAAACAAAATCCCTCACACTTTGCACTATTACTACTGATCCTGCTCTCCAGGAAAATAACAGATCCCATTACCCTATAAATAATTGTCCTTGTCCCTTGATAAAACAAATATTTTAATAGCTAATTTGCCTTACCTTACCATTATACAATCACCTAAGCTATGTTTTCTTAAAATCAGATTAAAATTACAGCTCAATAACCTCAAGATCATCAGGAACAAATATCTTTCCTGAAAAATACTGTCTGGCCTCAGAGGCATATGCCTCCTTGCGTGTATCGATGGTTTTGTCCTCGGTATGATACAGCACCAGGTTCTTCACATGAAGCTTCTGGGCCAGCTCTGCGGCCTCCTTGCAGGTGCTGTGATGCTTTTCATAAGGCTTGAAAATGTCCCGGTCACTATATTTGCAAAAAGCCTCTGAGAGCAACCAGTCCGAGCCCTCGGCATATTCCTCACAACCGTCATTGTAAGGCTCATCCCCCAGGCAGGTAAGCATGGTATCATCATCTGTAAAACGCAGCTGATAGCCATATTGCTTGGCCTTGGTAGAATATATATCAAAAACATTAATTTCCATCTGCTCCAGATTTAATACCTGGCCATCCCATACCTGATGAATGATAATATTTTCACCAATGTTTTCATAGTCCTTTTCCTTGAGCATCATTTCACACATACTGAGAAGGATGTCCTTTACAAGGTCATGACAATAAATATGGAAAACTCCGTCATATTTGTTTTTATTTATCAGTGAAGAAATCTTCCGGATTACCCATACGGCACCCATGACATGATCTGTATGAGCGTGAGTGATGAACATGTGATGCATTTTATTGTAATCAGCACCTGCCAGCTCCATCTGCCGCAATATCCCGTTTCCACCACCGGCATCTGTAAGGAAAAGCTCCCCGTCCGGCAGTTCAATCAAGAAGCAGGTATTAAATACCTTGGTAACCATGGCATTGCCGGTACCAAGAAAAATAATTTTCTTCATACTATCCCCCCTATAATGAATAGATACATGAAATTATTTTTTTACTTTTAATGCTTAAAAACTAAATCTTCACCTTACATAATAAAGGACTGTTACAAATAACGCAACAGTCCTTCAATTATTTATTCAATTTTTCCAATGCTTTTTTGGCAGCCTGCTGCTCTGCAGCTTTTTTGCTTGGACCTGTTCCGGTTCCTAAAACTTCATCATTAAGCCTTACATCAAATTCAAATATCTTGGCGTGGTCCGGACCTGTTGCTCCCAGCATCACATAACGGATTTTATTCTCACCGTGACACTGAACCAGCTCCTGGAGTATTGTCTTATAATCCTTTACGGCTGACGCACCGGCTCCAACCTGCTTCAAATGCTCCTCAAGCTGACGGACAACATATTTCCTAGCCGGTTCCCAGCCCTGATCCATATATATGGCACCGATTACCGACTCAAAGGCATCCTCCAGCATCGATGATCTCCTGCGTCCACCGGACAACATCTCTCCATGGCCCAGTAACAGGTAATCCCCAAGATTTAATTCAGCAGCCCTGCTGGACAGGCTGGCCTCACAGACCACTGCTGCTCTTGATTTTGTAAGCTCTCCCTCAGGAAGTTCTGGGAAACGCTCAAAAAGATAGGTGCTGATAGCAAGCTCCAGCACCGCATCTCCTAAGAATTCCAAGCGTTCATTATGTTCTACCTTAAAGCGAGACTCATTGGCATAGGAAGTATGTGTCAGAGCCTGATGCAGCCAACAGATATTGTTAAAGTGAACACCCAATCGGCCGGCCAGCTCTTCCAAACGCTTCCTGCGCTCTGCAGTCACACGCTCATTCATAACAAATCACTCAACTTTATTCAGAATATTTTTTTAATACAATGCAGGCATTATGCCCACCAAAGCCCAGGTTGTTGGACAGGGCAGCCCGAACAGTCTTGGCCTTTGCCTTGTTAGGCACATAATCCAGGTCAAGGCCCTCATCAGGGGTCTCATAGTTGATGGTAGGCGGAAGCATATCATTGACAACTGCCAGGGCAGTCGCGATACATTCCACACCACCGGCAGCACCCAGCAGATGACCGGTCATGGACTTGATAGAGCTGACAGATACATCTTTTGCATGGTCACCCCATACAGTTTTGATAGCCTCTGTCTCAGTCAGATCATTCAGATGTGTAGATGTGCCATGGGCATTGATGTAATCAACCTCAGAAGGCTTCAGGCCTGCATCCTCCAGGGCCTTGGCCATGCACTTGGCAGCCATCTCACCATGAGGTGCCGGACTGGTAATATGATATGCATCGGAGTTGGCACCATAACCAACAATTTCAGCATAAATATGGGCTCCACGCTTCTTTGCATGCTCCAGGGTCTCCAACACCACAATGCCTGCACCCTCACCCATTACAAATCCGCTGCGGTTGGCATCAAAAGGTCTGGAGGCATGCTGTGGATCATCATTATGATCACTGCAAAGAGCCTTCATGGCACAGAAGCCTGCAACAGCAGCCTGGGAAATACTTGCCTCAGTACCACCGGCAACCATGACATCCGCGTCGCCACGCTGGAGCACACGGAAGGCATCACCAATATTGTTAGTACCGGTTGCACAAGCAGTAACAACACAACTGCTTGGACCACGCAGGCCCAATGCTATGGACACATGACCGGCAGCCATGTTACCAATCATCATTGGAATGAAAAACGGGCTGATCTTGTTAGGTCCCTTTTCGAACAGTTTCTCGTATTGACCATGCATAGTCTCTATACCACCGATACCACTACCTACAAAGGTACCGATACGGTCGCAATCCTCGGCTTCGAGATTAAGCTTAGCATCATCAACAGCCATTTTTGCTGCAGCAACAGCAAACTGTGCATAGCGATCTATACGCTTAGCCTCTTTCTTGTCCATGTAATCAGCAGGATCAAAATCCTTTACCTCGCCTGCAATCTGGGATTTGTACTCAGTTGCATCAAAGCGGGTAATTTTATCTATTCCGTTTTTGCCGGCAAGCAGGGAATTCCAAAAAACATCCTTGCCTGTGCCAATTGGACTGATTACACCAAGACCGGTAATTACAACACGATTAGACAAACTTAACACCTCACATTTCAATTAATAGCAGCTACTTCTGCCTTTATCTGCTGAAAGATCTCTTCTACAGTCAATATTTTATCTATCGTTGGTAAATATTCACCAGTAAACACAAGGCCTGTCTCCACATCCCCCTGCTGAGCACGGCTCAGGGCCCGGATAATGCAGAAATTATGTTTGCAGGCCTTAAGGCAGTTATCACATTGTTTTGGCGGCACAGGACCTTCCATGATCCTTGCAGCCCATGGATTTTTAACTGCGCGACCAGGTAAGCCTACAGGACTGTGAATAACCACAACATCCTCCGGCTTTGCCTTCAAATAATATTGTTTCAAGGCTGGGGCACTATTCGCCTCAACACTAGCAGCAAAGCGGGATCCCATCTGGACACCACTTACACCCATATTTATTAAATCAGCAATATCCTGACCGTGGAGAACACCACCTGCCGCAATGACAGGTATATCTACAGCAGCCACTATATCAGGGATAATGTCCTTGATGGATTGATCAGTCCCCAGGTGACCGCCAGCCTCCTTGCCTTCAACCACAATGGCTGCGGCGCCAAGACGCTGAGAAATTTTCGCTAATTTTACGGATGATACTATTGGAACAACAGGAGTTCCGGACTTCTGGCCCAGGCCAAAAATATCACGAGAAAAGCCTGCACCTGCAACTACCAGGTCTATACCTTCATCAATAGCTGTTGTTACAATTTCTGCAAATTTCCTTGCAGCAAACATTATATTGATGCCGATTATTCCCTTGGATAATGCCCGTGCCAGCCTGATTTCATATCGAAGCTCATCATTTGTCATCCCTGAAGCAGCAATCAGGCCGATACCACCCTGATTTGCAACGGCTGCTGCCAGCCTACCAGTTGATAAACGGATTGCCATGCCGCCTTGAATAATTGGCATCTTTGCAATTTTATCGCCAATTTTAAGTTCAGGAAGTTTCAAAATTACTCCTCCATTCATGGGCGGTACTCACCTTTTTTAGAAAGTCCCGCGAATAAATTCACGGGACTTTCTTAAAGGTAAGACGCAAAATGCTTATTTGTTCTGATCAATGAAAGTTACAACATCCTGAACTGTCTTAATCTTTTCAGCTGCACTATCTGGAATCTCGATACCGAACTCTTCCTCAAATGCCATAATGAGCTCAACAATATCAAGAGAATCAGCGCCTAAATCATCGATAAAAGTAGATTCGATTGCAACGTCATCAGGATCAACACTCAACTGATCGACTACGATTTCTACAACTTTTTCAAAGGTTGTCATCTGGTTCACCTCCTCAAACAGGTTTCATCTATAATCTATATCACATAACCATGCCGCCATCAACATTGATGACCTGGCCAGTAACATAAGATGCGTTATCAGATACCAGGAACAATACTGCATTGGCAACATCCTCAGGATTGCCAACCCTTCCCAAAGGTATACCTGCTACCATGGCTTCCCTCACCTTTTCAGGCAGAACAGAAGTCATATCAGTGGCTATATACCCAGGTGCTACCATATTCACGGTAATCCCACGGGAAGCGAGTTCCTTGGCCATGGTCTTGGAAAAACCAATAACTCCGGCCTTGGCTGCGGAATAGTTTGCCTGACCGGCATTACCGGTAAGACCAACAACGGATGCCATATTGACGATGCGCCCTGAGCGCTTCTTCATCATGAGCTTGGATACGGCCTTGGTACAATAGAATACACCCTTAAGGTTGGTATCAAGCACTGCATCCCAATCCTCTTCCTTCATTCGCATAAGGAGCCCATCACGGGTAATGCCTGCATTATTTACCAGGATATCAATACCACCAAAGGCATCCACCACAGTCTTGACCATGGCATCTACGGATTCACCATTGGATACATCAGCCTGGACAATAATTGCCTTGCCGCCGGTAGCTTCAATAATAGACTTAACCTCTTCGGCAGCCTTGGCATTACCGGCATAATTGATGGCCACTGAAGCCCCTTCAGAAGCCAGCTTTATGGCAATAGCACGACCTATACCGCGGGAACCGCCAGTAACTAGGGCAGTCTTTCCATCTAAATGCATATTAGCGAACCTCCTTGAAATAGTCAAGCGTTTTTTCCAATGACTCAACATCTTCAACATTCAGGCTCTTTATTTCCTTGTCAATCCTGCGGTTAAATCCACACAGGGTCTTGCCCGGACCTGCCTCCAGCATGGTGGTGGCACCAAAAGCCTTCATCTGGGCAACACAGTCCTCCCAAAGTACAGGGCTGGCTGCCTGAGCTACCAGGCTGGTCTTGATGTCATCTGCCTTTACGAGAATATGGGCATTGACATTGACCACAACCGGAATCCTGGCATCTTCCAGGGATACCTTATCCAACTCCACTGCCAGCTTTTCAGCAGCAGGCTTCATAAGGGTACTATGGAACGGGGCACTTACCGGCAGGATAACTGCCTTCTTTGCACCGGCAGCCTTCAGTTCCTCAACTGCCTTTTCTACGCCTGCAGTGGCACCGGCTATTACGGTCTGTCCAGGACAATTCAGATTGACTGCCTGAACAGGGCTTTCGTTGTTGATACCCTGACAAACCTCGATAATCTTGTCACGGTCCACACCGATTATTGCAGCCATACCGCCCTGGCCAACAGGTACTGCCTCCTGCATAAACTCACCGCGCTTATGAACCAGGACAACAGCATCCTGAAACTTCAGGACACCAGCTGCCACAAGGGCAGAATATTCACCTAAGCTGTGTCCACCGGTAATATCCGGCTGAACACCATTTTCCTTGAGGATTTCATTGGCAATGCAGCTGATTGTCAAAATAGCCGGCTGGGTATTTGCTGTAAGCTTTAAATCCTCCTCCGGCCCCTCAAAGCACATCTTCATAATGGAATAGCCAAGAGCTTCATCAGCTTCCTTAAAGAGCTTCTTTGCCACATCATAGTGATCATAGAAGTCCTTGCCCATACCGATTTTCTGGGCTCCCTGCCCAGGAAATATAAACGCAATTTTACTCATTTTATTCTCCATCTTCTGTCATACAACATACCTGTAAAATAATGCATAAAACTGACATGATAAAACTCGGAGTAAATGGTCATCCTCACGAGTCACAAACTAATAATATAAATTATTTCAGGAAATCATTGACCCTGTCCTTAACAGGAACCAGGCCTGCAACCATATTTTCAATAATAACTGATACCGGCTTGATTTCATCCAGCATGCCGGAAATCTGGCCGATCATTACGGAGCCGTTTTCTACATCACCCTTGTGGGTTGCCAGGTTCAGGCGGCCTGCTCCAAACTTCTCAAGCTCCTCGGTAGAAGCCTGTCTGGCTTCCATCTCTGAGTATTCCCTGGTCATCTTGTTGCCAATAACCCTGACAGGATGTCCTGTGGAACGGCCTGTAACAACTGTGGAGCGATCCTTGGCCTTCAGTACGAGATTTTTATAATTTTCATGAGCAATACACTCTTCAGAAACCACGAAACGGGTTCCCATCTGGATACCGGAAGCACCCAGGGCAATAGCAGCTGCAAAGCCACGGGAATCACCAATACCACCGGCGGCGATAACTGGTACATCAACTGCATCCACAACCTGTGGAACCAACGCCATAGTAGTAATGTCCCCGATGTGTCCACCGGACTCAGTACCCTCGGCAATTACAGCATCAACTCCTGAACGGACCAGTCTCTTGGCCAGGGCCACAGAAGCTACTACCGGAATAACCTTGGTGCCAACCTCCTTAAGGGCCGGCAAATACTCTGCAGGATTGCCTGCTCCTGTGGTTACTACCGCAACACGCTCATCAACAACCACCTGCATTACTTCCTTGACAAATGGGGACATGAGCATGATATTAACGCCAAAAGGTTTGTCAGTCCATTTTTTTGCCTTCTGGATCTCCGCCCTCAGAATGTCCGGAGGCATATGACCAGCACCAATTATGCCAAGGCCACCGGCATTGGATACGGCAGATACCAATTCAGCAGTACCGATCCAGGCCATTCCACCCTGGAAAATTGGATACTTAATATTCAATAACTTACAAATCGGATTTTTTTCAAACATGTTAATCCTCCTTAGACCATCTGATAATACAGGACGCCCATGTCAGGCCTGCACCAAAACCAGACAGTGCTATTATATCGCCTTTGTGAAAGCGCTTCTCAGCAGCAGCTTCTGCCAATGCAATTGGTATACAGGCTGCCGACATATTTCCATATTTCTGAATGTTTACAACTACTTTGTCCATAGGCATGGCCAATCGTCTGGCTGCGGATTGGATAATCCGTATATTCGCCTGATGTGGTACAAGCCAGTCTATTTTTTCCTTCGGCATATCCAGCTTTTCCAGGGACCTTTTAACTGTATTTCCCATGACCTTGACGGCAAACTTGAATACATCCTTGCCGTTCATGTGAATGAGGTTCAGTCTCTGATCAATGGACTCCTTGCTCACCGGCATCAAGCTGCCACTGGATGGTATCTGTATGGCATCGCCACCGGCACCATCACTGCCAAGATCAAAGCTCAGCAGCCCAAAGCCATCCTCTACCTGACCTATTACAGCTGCGCCGGCACCATCACCAAACAGCACACAGGTGTTGCGGTCTTCCCAGTTGATGTACTTGGAAAGAGTTTCTGCGCCTATGACCAAAGCCTTTTTATATGCCCCGGTCTCAATAAACTGTGCAGCAACGGTAAGGCCGTATGCAAACCCTGCACAGGCCGCTGATAAATCAAAGGCTGCAGCCCTTGAGGCGCCGAGTCTGTTTTGAATCATGCAGGCAGTTGATGGAATAATCCTATCAGAGGTCAATGTAGCCACGATAATCAGGTCAATCTCCTCCGGAGATGTCTTTGCATCCTTCAAGGCCATCTCCGCAGCCCTGATTGCCAAATCAGATGTTGCCTCATCATCAGCAGCTATTCGCCGTTCCTTGATACCAGTTCTCTCAGTTATCCACTCATCACTTGTATCGACAATCGTTTCAAGATCATTATTGGAAAGTATTTTTTCCGGGAGATAATACCCTGTACCCAATATGCCTGCGTTAATTTTCTTCGCTGTCATTCTTGAGCATCTCCTCCTTCTCTATGCTATCCCTGATGCGTTCTATAACATTGCTTTTTACATAATTGTTTGCAACATTAATAGCACTGCAAATGGATTTTGCGGTTGAAGAACCATGACAGATTATGCAGCAGCCATTTACTCCCAGTAATGGTGCTCCACCATACTCTGTCACATCAAGACGCTTACCCAGTTTCTTCAGGGCAGGCATAACCAAAAAGGCTCCCAGCTGTGCCAATATTCCTCCGCCCTTAATGGCGTCCTTAATCAGCTTGAATAATGTTACTGCCAAACCCTCTGCAAATTTTAACACAATATTACCAACAAATCCATCACAAATTACTACATCTGCCATACCAGTCGGTATATCGCGACCTTCAACATTTCCTATGAAATTGATTGAGTCCATGCTCTTGAGCATCGGGTAAGTGGTCTGGACCTTTTTGTTGCCCTTGGTTTCCTCCTCACCTACATTGAGCAGCCCCACCTTGGGGTTTTCAATTCCATAGACATACTGACTGTACAGGGAACCCATCAGGGCCATCTCTGTCAAATCCTTTGGCTTACTGTCCACAATAGCACCGGAATCCAGAAGCAGCACAAGGCCGTCAGATGTAGGAAGCGGTGTGGCAATAGATGGTCTGTCAACGCCCTTAATAGTCCTCAGCATCAGCTGTGCTGCGGCAGTGGCTGCACCAGTACTTCCCGCAGACAGCACACCGTCACACTCGCCATTTTTCACCAGCTTGGTAGCAACCACCAGACTGGCATCTTTTTTCTTTCGGATGGCCTCCACAGGATGTTCACCCATTTCAATGACCTCTGTGGTATGGTGAACTGTGATATTCTTTAAATTCTGGCCGTTATTAGCCTTCAGCTCGGCCTCTATCTGATCTTTATCTCCAACAAGAACAATTTCGCAATCAAATTTTCGTGCAGCTTCAATTGCACCCATAACTATCTGCTTTGGTGCGTAATCCCCACCCATAGCATCTACTGCAAGTTTCAACTTCAAGCCTCCTACTCGTTGTCATTCAATGAAACAACGATGAATTTTGCTCTAAACACTTCCTGTTTATCATTTCTGGTTATTACCCAGACGAAGAATTTATTGCTGCGCTGTCTGATCACCTCAGCCTTTGCCACCAGCATCTCTCCAGCCTTTACCGGAACCTTGTACTTGACATTGGCGACCCCGGTAACAGCCCTTGGTGCACTTATAAGTGCCAGGGCCAATGAATTGGCCTGGGAAAAAATATAATGTCCCTTGGCAATTTGATTTTTGGCAAAAACCATATCCTCGGTGACCTTCAGCAGTGAAACGCCTGAATGCCCCGGATTAAGCTCTATCAGCTCGCCTACCAGATCATCATTTTCGATGGTGGTAACCTTTTCACGGGCCTTTTCAGCTACCTGACGAATCCGTTCCCGGACTTCGGGAATCCCTAATTCCATGCGGTCCAGTCTAATTGTCTGGATACTTACTTTAAATAACTTGGCCAATTCCTCATCGGTCAAAAAAGGTTTTTCATTGACCTGACGCATTAAAGCAGTATGCCTTTCCTTTTTCTTGATACGCGCCATTCTTTCTCACCTTTTGCAACATACTAATCATAGCACAAAACATCTTAACATTCCAAACATTGCCGATTATCAGTTTAACAAATGAATCCATACGCTATTCATCAATCCGTTTGGTAATCTGATACATCACAATGCCTGTCTGGTGTAGGTATAATTAAAAATTAGTACCACCTACTACTAACTGCATATGATTATATAGATTTTAATCACAAAAGGCAAGAAAAATATTATCAGCTACTAAAAAATATTTTCCATCCTGTTGTTGTACATATATGCACTAAAAATGAGCAGGCCTTTCAGCCTGCCCATTTAGCAGTCAATTATTCAGCTGCGGCAACAACTTCCTTGCCATCATAGTAACCACACTCTGTGCAAACATGATGAGGCATCTTAGGCTCGTGGCACTGTGGGCACTCAACGAAACCAGGAACCTCCAGTTTCCAATTGGCACGACGGGAATCACGACGGGCCTTAGACATTTTACGCTTTGGTACTGCCATTTGGGATACACCTCCTTAACGAAACATTCACTGAAATCAGAATTATTTCTTAATCAATAATTGCTGCAATGCCGCCAGTCTTGGATCAATCACGGTACGGTCACAGCCACAATCGCCATGATTGAGGTTTGCGCCACACTTCGGACACAGACCGCGACAATCAGCGTTGCATATATTATTCAATGGCTGGTCAGACAGGAGGACATCCCTTATCATCTGTGATATATCCACCTGATCACCATCAAAATAATTCACATCCTGGTTATCTTCATTGTAACCGCTTCCCCGCTTTTGGTACGCCTCATCAAAATCGTGCACCTGCTGCACAGCTGATTGCTCCAGGCAACGATCACAAACAAAGGACTTAGTGCAGGAAATCCGGCCACTGATGCGATATCCCCTACCGGTTGCTACACACTCTCCCCTGACGGTAATATCTCCATCAAAGGAATAATCTTCGTGAACAGCAGATATCTCCCCGGCAGTTGTGACAAACTCAAAGGGAACCGCGATACCCAGCTTTTCATTGGCTTCTGTTACATTTATTTTCATCATATAGATATCGACCTCATTTATTATAGCCACAGCAATATGGTTTGTCAAGAGAAATACCTTGACAAAATTTCCCCGGTATCAAACAGTTTCCGGACCGCATATACAAGGTCAGACTACTTGTTAAGTGCCTCTGCCAACACTTCGGCATTTTTGCTCATGGTTTTTATATAAGCATCCTTTGCATCCGGATTGGATTCTCCGGTAACAGCCGGGTCAAGCTCATAAATTGCTGCTCCTGTCTCTGCCGAGATGGTCTTGGCAGCACCTGCCGAATACTGTGGCTCGGTGAAAATCACCTTTATATTGGAACCTTTTATGATATTTATTGTATCCTCAAGCTCCTTTGGAGTCGGTTCTGTGCCTGGTTCCCTGTCAATCACTGCGGCAATCTCCAGGTTAAATTCCTTGGCAAAATACGGGAATGCCTCGTGGAAGGTAATAATCTTCCTGCCCTTGAAGCCATCCAGCTTGGCGTGCATGTCCTGACCAAGCTTTTCCAGCTTCTTCACATAGGCTGCACAATTCTTCTCGTATTGCTCCTTGTGCTTTGGATCGATTTCACTTAACTGGGCAGCAATATTCTGCACCTGTTTTATCTCATTGGTTACACTGACCCAAAGGTGTGGATTGTCCTCCAGCATAGGAATATCCTTGGAGGCATCCACCAGCTTCAATTTTGGCTGCTGCTTTACTGCCTTTTCCAAAAAGCTCTCCATACCGCCGCCGTTCACTACCATGATATCGGCCTTTTCAATCATGGCCATATCCTGGGTGGTAAGCTGATAATCATGGAGACAGCCTGTTTGAGGCTTTGTCATGTTCACGACCTTAACACCTTCAACGCCATCCGTAATGTTAATAGTCGCCACATACATTGGAAAAAAGCTCGTCAAGACAGTAATCTCTCCTGTGTCCTTGTCAGCGGCAGGCGCATTGTCCCGGCCACAGCCGAACAGGGCAAACAACATAATACACGACAAAATCAAAGCTATTTTTTTCATTAGAGTTCCTCCAGCATTTCAATCGCCTTTGCTGCAACATCAGCCTTTGCAGCAGTACATACCTCACCATTACGCCGAATCTTGAGCTCAACAGTATCTTCGTCTACAGCCTTTGGCCCTACTGTAATACGCAGTGGATATCCAATCAGGTCTGCATCCTTAAACTTGACACCTGCCCGCTCCTTACGGTCGTCAAGCAGTACATCAACCCCCTTGTTTTTCAGTTCATCATATATTTCCTCGGCAATGCGCAGCTGATCCTCATTCTTTGCATTGACCGGCACAACGACAACTTCAAAAGGTGCTATGGCCTTTGGCCAGATGATTCCATTTTCATCATTGTTCTGCTCAATGGCTGCAGCCATGGTACGGCTAACGCCTATACCGTAGCAGCCCATTACAAGAGGCTTTTCCTTGCCGTTTTCATCAAGGAAGGTAGCATGCAGTGATTGGGAATACTTTGTTCCCAGGGTAAAGACCTGACCGGCCTCTATCCCTCGGGTCATCTTTACAGGTGCACCGCAATGAGGACAGGCATCCCCTTCCTTTATCATGCGGATATCAGCTACTGTTACATCCTTGAAATCCCTCTTTGGATTTACATTTATGTAATGCACATCCTTTTCATTGGCTCCGGCACAGGCATTGAACATTTCCATTACAGTAGCATCAACTACTACCCTGGTGCCTTCCTTAAGGCCAATAGGACTCATAAAGCCCGGTACACCACCAGCAGCGATAATGGCTTCATCAGAAGCCATATGAAGCTCTATGGCATCCTCAAAAAGATTGACTACCTTCACATCATTTACATCATGATCACCGCGTACAAAGGCCAGAATCAGGTCATCCCTGTCGCTTTGGAAGGCCACTGCCTTAATGGTTTTCTCCAATGGCAGATTCAGGCACTGGGCAACCAGGGCAATGGTATGTGCTCCCGGGGTAGGAACCTTCTCCAGGCTCTTCATATCCTCCTCAGGCGCCTTTATTACTTTCAATTCAGCCTTTTCATCAGAAGCGGCATAATCACAGCTGGTACAGTACGCAATATTGGACTCCCCTGCTTCGGCCAGTACGGTGAATTCATGGGAATGACCGCCGCCGATTGCCCCGTTATCAGCCTCTACAGGTCTGAAATCCAATCCCATCCTGGAGAAAATACGGGTGTAGGCATCGTACATCAGCTTGTAGGATTCATTCATTCCCGCTTCATCCTTATCAAAGGAATACAAATCCTTCATTATAAATTCACGGCCGCGCATCAGACCGAAACGCGGTCTGATTTCATCCCGGTACTTGTTCTGAATCTGATACAGCATCAAAGGGAGCTGCTTGTAGGAACGGACCTCATCCCGGATAAGGGTGGTAACCATTTCCTCATGGGTTGGTCCAAGGCAAAATTCCCGACCGTGACGGTCAGCTACCCTGAACATCTCCTCTCCATAAACGGACCAGCGGCCGGTCTCCTTCCAGATTTCCGATGGCTGGACTATAGGCATGGCGATTTCCTGTCCCCCGGCTGCATCCATTTCTTCACGGACAATGTTCATTATTTTCTTCAGGGTACGCCAGGCCAATGGCATATATGTATATAAACCGCCGGCTGCCTTTCTGATCATGCCGGCCCTGAGCATCAGCTGATGGCTTTTTACCTCAGCCTCAGCAGGGGTCTCTCTCAAAGTTGGTGCATATAATCTAGTTGCTCGCAATATCCTAATCCTCCTGTAATATGCTGTCTATTTCCTTGAACAATTCCTCTACCAGGTCTGTTTCCTTTACCTTACGGACTATCTCACCCTTACGGAACACCAAGCCTTCACCCACGCCGCCGGCAATGCCAACATCGGCACCTCTTGCTTCTCCGGGGCCATTGACAACACAGCCCATAACGGCTACAGATATAGGCTTCTGTATTCCCTGCAGTCTTTTTTCCACTTCATCGGCTATGCTGGCCAAATCAATGCTTGTACGCCCACAGGTAGGACAGGAAATCAGTGTCGGACCGTATTCGCGCATTCCCAGGGACTTAAGTATTTCATTGGCTACCTGAACTTCAACTACCGGGTCACCGGTAAGGGAAATGCGGAAGGTATCACCTATCCCCTGGCTCAGCAAGGCTCCGATTCCCACAGCCGATTTAATCATCCCGGTACGGGCAGTTCCGGCTTCGGTAATCCCCAGATGCAGCGGATAGTCAACCGTCTCTGACATAAGCTGATAGGCAGCTATGGTCAGTGGTACATCATGGGCCTTTAATGATATTTTCATATCATAAAAATCCTGTGCCTCAAGTATACGGACATGTTCCATGGCTGATTCTACCAGGGCTTCCGGTGTGATGCCCCCGTATTTGGCCAGAAGCTTTTTGTCCAGGGAGCCTGCATTGACGCCAATGCGGATTGGAATATTATGCTTCTTGGCTTCTGCCACAACCGCTTTTACATTGGCCTCACCGCCAATGTTACCAGGATTGAGCCGCAGGGCCGAAATCCCCTGGTTGATGGCCTCCAGGGCCAGCCTGTAATCAAAATGGATATCGGCTACCAAAGGGATATTTACCTTTTTTATGATATTACCAAGGTTGAGGGCTGCGGCCATATCAGGCACAGCCAATCTTACGATGTCACAGCCTGCTGCCTGAAGGGCATTTATCTGGGCCACAGTGGCCCCGGTATCGGTGGTTTTGGTATTGGTCATGGATTGAACGGATACTGGGGCATCGCCACCAATTGCAACATTACCAATATGAATTTGTCTGGTTTTCCTGCGCTTTATCATCCATTCCCCTCCCGTCATCGTGTAACATCATTGAATGTGGCAAAAATCATCAGGCTCATGAGGATTACAACACCTGTTACCTGTATGTAATACATGGCCCGCTTGCTCATCTGTTTTCCCCGGACAGCCTCAATCACCAAGGTGACAAAATGTCCGCCATCCAGCGCCGGTACCGGCAGAAGATTTACTATTCCCAGGTTGAGACTGAGAAATGCCGCAAAATTAAGCAACGGGATAAAACCATGCTGGGCCACCTCGCCGGCCATCTGGGCTACTCCTATTGGGCCGGAAATCTCTGCAGAGGCTCCTTCCTGGGTAAAAATCATGGCCAGTGCACCGAGCATTGTTTTGAAAATGAACCAGGTTTTGTCCACAGCCAGTGCAGCTGCCTCACCCAGGGAAACCTCCTGGGTGAGAAGTGAGCCCTGGATACCTATCACTGCGCGTTTGGAGGTTGGATCCTCCACGGGTATTATAGTGCTGGAACCGGTCTCTCCGTCACGGGAATATGTTATTTCAAATGGCTTGCCTGCCGAATCCTTGAAGTGATCGGATATATCTGACCATTGGGTTATCTCCTGGCCATTGATTGCCAGAATTCTGTCTCCTGCCATCAAACCAGCAGAAGCAGCCGGACGGCCATCCATAATACCGCCGATAACAGGCTCCGGATTTGGTGACTGAACGCCACTGAAAAAGAAAATCAAAAAGAAAAGTATTACCGGCAAAAGGAAATTCATGCAGGAGCCGGCAAGGATAACAATCATCCTTGCCCATATAGGCCGTCTGAAATACGCCCTGTCACCGGCATCATTTTCGTCTTCATCCAGGTCCATTCCGGCAATCCTGTTGAATCCACCCAAGGGTATGGCCCGGATAGCATAAAGGGTTTCCCCCTTTTTCCAGCCTATCAGTTTTGGACCAAAGCCGATGGCAAACTCATCAACACGCATATTGGTCATTTTGGCCGTGATAAAGTGTCCTAATTCATGCACCAGTACCAGCAGGCCAAAAACAAAAATTGCAGATATTATAGTCAGTAACATAATGCTTTTACTCCCTTATTTAGACAGTTCCTTCTGAGTAATTTCACGAGCCCACCTATCTGCCTCGAGAAGCTGCTCAAGGGATGGATTATACTCCACCTTTGCCTTATCCATGGCATTTTCTATCAGATCATAAATTTTCAGGAACCCTGCTTCCCCTTTGAGGAATGCCCCAACTGCCACCTCATTGGCAGCATTCATGACACATGGCATGGTACCTCCGGTTCTTCCGGCTTCAAAGGCCAGCTTCAAACCGCGGAAGGTTTCCATATCCGGTTTTTCAAAGGTCAGCTTTCCCAACTCATAAAAATCCACCCTCGGAAAATGGGATTTCACCCGGTCCGGGTATGTCAGGGCATATTGTATCGGCAGACGCATGTCAGTACAGCCCAGCTGGGCCATTACAGTGCCATCATGATACTGGATCATGGAATGAACGATGCTCTGTGGATGAACAACCACCTGTATCTGATCATATGAAACACCATAAAGCCATTTTGCCTCAATGACCTCCAGTCCCTTATTGACCAGGGAAGCTGAATCAACTGTTATTTTCTGCCCCATATTCCAGGTTGGATGCGCCAGGACATCCTTTTTGGTAACATTGGTAAGGTCACTGGTTTTCTTGCCCCGGAAAGGCCCACCGGAAGCGGTGAGTATCAGCTTTTCAACAGCCTTTCTGTCCTGTCCCTGAAGGCACTGAAACAATGCGCAATGCTCGCTGTCCACAGGCAAAATGGCACAGCCCTTTTCCCGGGCCTTGGCCATTACCAGCTCACCTGCCACCACCAATGTCTCCTTGTTGGCCAGGGCAATATCCTTATGAGCATCCAACGCTGCCAGGGTAGGCTCCAAGCCTGCAAATCCCATCAGTGATGTCACTACCACATCCGCATCAGGATAAACAGCCGCTTCCAGGACTGCCTGTCGGCCTCCCTGGATTTTGACAGGGCCGGAATACCTGCTTTTCAGGCGCTCTGCTGCATCATTGTCTGAAAGCACTGCCAGTTCAGGCTTAAATTCCATTATTTGTTTTTCAATAAGCTCATCACTGGTGTTGGCCACCAGTACTGAGATGTGGAAAAGTCCGGGATTCTCCCTGACTACATCCAGGGTCTGTGTACCAATTGAACCTGTTGAACCCAAAATGACTAAATTTTTCACTTTTTATACTCCTTCAACACAATCCGATGAAAGTTAAGCATAACAGGGGGGAGCATATATCTCCCCCCTGCAGGAATATCCACACTGGCAGCCTGTTACTTTCTGAAAGAAGCTTATTGCACACAGGGCATGTGCCGGAGCTCCCTGCAGGCGCCAATATTTCATTGACGCAGCTGACCTGTCCCCAAGGGAAAATTAACCGGCCAGCTTTGTAAAATACATGAAATAATATACAAAGGGTGCAGTGTAAATAACGCTGTCAAATCTGTCCCAGATACCTCCATGTCCCGGTATGATATTTCCTGAATCCTTTATGCCGGTATATCTTTTGACCACCGACTCCACCAAATCACCCAATGTGGCAATAATGCATATAATCAGCCCCAACAATGCCATGAGCACCGTATCAAAGCCAAAAAACAGCCCCAGGCCTGCCACGGAACAGGTGGTGCCGACTAAGCCACCAACAAATCCCTCAATGGTCTTCTTGGGACTGATTGATACACATAGCTTATGCCTACCAAAGAAACAGCCGGCGAAATAAGCAAAGGTGTCACTGGCCCAGGTGCCAATGAGAGCTACCCAAATAAATGCACATCCGGTCTGAAATTCTCCCAAGGATGTGTTTATAACCTGCCCGGCACCAACAAAGCGGAGCATCACAAGATGGACAAAGGCCAATCCTATATAAAAAACGCCTGTCATGGAAACAGCTGCATCAATTACAGTAAAGCGTTCATGTCTGATTACAGTCAGCAGCATTATTACCAACGCGGAAAGCATAGTGGCACCGACCAGCATGGTGCTTCCGCCCAGCCAACCACTGGTCCACATCACCACCAGCAGTAATGCCCCGGTCACAAGAGCTGCATTTATATTTTTTTGCCGAAATGCCCGACAATATTCATACCATGCACCCAGTGCCAACAACAGGCCGGCTATGGCAAACAGTGTCCCACCGGTCTGAATAACAAAGGCCGCCAGGATTATTCCCACCACTCCGGCAATTGTACGAGTAAGCATTTCTATTTATCCCCATTTCTTTTGCTAAGGCCACCAAATCTTCTGTCTCTTTTGCTGAAATCAATAAGGGCTTCAGCAAAATCATCCTTTGAGAAATCCGGCCAGTTGGTATCCGTAAACCAGAATTCAGCGTATGCTGTCTGCCAAATCAGGAAATTACTCAGCCGCATATCTCCGCTTGTCCTGATAACCAAATCCACTGGTGGCAGATCACCGGTATCCAAACTGGAATCAATAAGTCCGGCGTCTATATCCTCCGGAGCAAGCTTTCCGGCTGCAACATCCCTGGCCAGGGACTGAACGGTTCTCACCATCTCGTCCTGTCCGCCATAATTCACCGCAACGGTAAATCTGACCCCGGTATTGTCAGCAGTGCGCTGCTTGGCGTCCTCCATCATTTTTTGCAGATGAGCGGAAAATCCATCCACCCTTCCAATAAAGTCTATATGAACATTATCCCTGTCCATCTCATCAAGTTCTTTTTCCAGATAATCGGAAAACAGCTTCATGAGAAAATCCACCTCTTCAGTGGGGCGTTTCCAGTTTTCCGTTGAAAAGGCGTAAACCGTCAAAGCCTCCAAATTGAGATAAATGGCAGCTTTCAAGGTTCTTTTCAGGGCCTTTACCCCAGCGACATGCCCGGCAGATCTGAGCATGCCCTTTTTATTCGCCCAACGGCCATTACCATCCATAATTATGGCAACATGGCGTGGCAGGGTCTCTTTGTCTATTGTCGCGAGTAAATCCTGATCTAAATCGATATTTGGAGATTTCTTTTTGCCAAATATTTTTTTCCACATAATTTAATAACTCCAACTCAAAGAAAATAAGCCCCTCAAACACACAATTGAGGGGCATATTGACATGTACCAGTCAGAACGATCTGATGTATGTCTCATCAAGGAGCTACAATAGCACCTACAGGGCAACCTGCTGCACAAGCACCACACTCAACGCAAACATCCGGATTGATTTCATACTTGCCATCACCTTCGGAAATTGCCTCTACAGGACAAGTACCTGCACAAGTACCGCAAGAAATGCACCCTTCTTCAATCTTGTAAGCCATTACAAGCCACCTCCTTAAGCAGTCGAGCTGCCAGTCTAATATCAAATGTACCATCATCTAACCTTCTCTGCCTGATTACATAATATTGATCAGTATCAAGCGGAAAAAAATCTTTCGTTGGATGGGTTACTGATACATTATACCTTATATTAGCATTATTAAGCAAGGTTTTAGCCAAATCCCATGGTCTGCCAACAACATCAAGCTCCATATCAGACTTCCATTATTTCTTTTTCTTTTGCTTCCTTCAGGGTATCAACATTCTTGATAAAGCCATCGACAACCTTCTGGAATTTCTCCAAGCCCTTCTTGGCCTCATCCTCAGTGATTTCCTTGTCTTTTTCCAGCTTCTTGATGGCTTCATTCGCATCCCGGCGGATGTTTCTTATGGCCACCTTTGCTTCCTCACCCTTCTTGTTTACTGATTTAACCAGCTCCTTGCGGCGTTCCTGGGTAAGCTGTGGAATGGAAAGACGGATTGCAGTACCATCAGAATTTGGAGAAAGTCCCAGCTCCGATTTCATTATTGCCTTTTCGATTTCATGGAGAATGGATTTTTCCCATGGCTGAATCATAATCATGCGTGGCTCCGGAACAGAAACCTTGGCTACCTGATTCACAGGTGTAGGAGTCCCGTAATAATCCACCATTACCTTATCCAGCAGGGAAGGTGTGGCACGACCGGCACGCAGTGAGCCAAATTCTCTCTTGAGCGCATCAATAGACTTATTAAGACGCTCTTCATTGGAAGCTATAATATCATTAACCATAAATTATTTACCTCCTACTGTGGTGCCGATATTTTCACCGACAGCCGCCCTATAAATATTCTCATAATCATCAATCTTGAACACAACCAGAGGTATGTCGTTATCCATGCAAAGGCTGGTTGCTGTGGAATCCATTACAGAAAGACGGCGGAGCAGGATTTCAGAATAGCTTATCTGCTCAAATTTAACAGCATCGTCATTGGTATTTGGATCCTTGTCATAAATACCCTCAGTACCTTTTTTACCCATGAGGATAACATCCGCCTCGATCTCAGCTGCCCTAAGGGCTGCTGTAGTATCAGTTGAAAAATACGGGTTACCTGTACCAGCACCAAAAATAACAACGCGTCCCTTTTCCATGTGACGAATAGCCTTGCGACGGATATAAGGCTCAGCCACCTGACGCATTTCAATAGCACTCTGGACACGGGATGGAACATCCTGCTGCTCCAGGGCATCCTGGATAGCCAGGGAGTTGATAACTGTAGCCAACATGCCCATGTAATCAGCCTGGGCACGATCCATGCCCTTGGCACTGCCAGCCAGTCCCCTCCAAATATTTCCACCACCTACTACGATAGCTACATCAATGCCGGCTTCATGCACACGCTTAATCTGCTTGCCGATAGCCTCAACCACTACAGGATTAATACCAAAGCCCTGTTCGCCTGCCAAAGATTCTCCACTAAGCTTTAATACAACGCGTTTGTATTTTCCCACTGCAACAACCTCCATATTTAAGATTTACACAGATTACCTCTAGTTATTTTCGACAACTATCAAAATAATCCTTGTTCGTTTGTAAGAAAAGGGACCGCATCATACAGTCCCTTTTCAACTAGAAATATATTCACATTATTTCATCTGAGCTGCAACCTCAGCTGCAAAATCCTCATTTTTCTTTTCAAGGCCTTCACCCATCTCAAAACGGGTAAAACGAAGAACCTTCTCACTGCCGAGAATATCCTGAATAGTCTCGTGCTCTGAAGACTTGAAGAATTCCTGCTCAACCAGGCAAACTTCCTTATAATACTTGTTGATACGGCCATCAACCATCTTGTCAACGATTGCCTCAGGCTTACCCTCTTCCAGAGCCTGTGCACGCAATACAGAACGCTCATGTGCAAGAGCCTCAGGGTCTACACCGCTGCGGTCAATGCTGGTAGGCTTCTGTGCAGTAATCTGCAGGGCAACATCCTGTGCCAGCTCATCACTGCCACCAGTCAGCTCTACTACTACACCGATCTTACCACCCATATGAATGTAAGTAGCCAGCTTGTGCTCAGAGGTATATACCACGAAGCGGCGCAGGGACAGCTTCTCACCAATGGAGGCTACAGCCTCGGTCATAACATCAGCTACGGTCTTGCCGTCCAGCATGGAAGCATTCAATGCATCCAAATCAGCAGGTTTGGTAGCAATAATATGATTGGCAATCTTCTTTACCAGATCCTTGAAGTTATCATTCTTGGCAACGAAGTCAGTCTCAGAATTAACCTCTACCAGGCATGCTGTGTTGGTGGCCTGATCATAAGCAGAAGCAACAACGCCCTCTGATGCAATACGGCCGGCCTTCTTGGCTGCCTTGGAAATTCCCTTTTCACGAAGATAATCTATAGCCTTGTCCTTATCGCCATCACACTCAACAAGAGCTTTCTTGCAATCCATCATACCGGCGCCGGTAAGTTCACGCAGCTCTTTTACTAATGCAGCAGTAATCTGTGCCATTATTAATTTCCTCCCAAACAATAAATTAAAATCAAATGCCGGACACGGATCATCCCGGTCCTTATAACGCCATTGTTCACATTTTTCTTTTGAAAAAAGAAAAATCTTCCAGTTAGCGCTTCAACGAGCTGGGAGATATGCTCACCAGCTGTTAAAGATTGATTCCCCCCACCTTAAGAGGAAGGGGACATCTTAAGCTCGTTATAACGCCATGATAAAACCTCGCCTGTTGGCAGCTTTTATCTGATATTGCCGTAAAAAACAGGGGTAAGGGATATCCCCTTACCCCTGTTTAGGTTTCTCTTTATTCAGCTTCCTCTGCTGGAGCCTCAGCAGCCTGTCCCTGACGACCTTCGATAACAGCGTCAGCAATCTTGCCGGTAAGCAATTTCACTGCACGGATAGCGTCATCATTACCAGGAATTGGATAATCAATCTCATCAGGATCACAGTTGGTATCGATAATAGCAACGATAGGAATGTTCAGCTTGTGAGCCTCAGCCACAGCGATTCTTTCCTTGCGTGGATCAACGATAAACAAAGCACCTGGAAGCTCTTTCATTTCCTTGATACCACCAAGATACTTCTCCAGCTTCTCCATTTCATGTCTCAAACCCTGAACTTCCTTCTTGGTGAGAACATCAAAGGTACCATCCTCTGCCATGGTCTCGAGCTCCTTAAGTCTCTCAACACGGGCCTGAATGGTCTTGAAGTTGGTCATCATACCGCCCAGCCAACGCTCGTTGACATAGAACATATCAGCCTTAATGGCCTCTTCCTTGATAGCCTCCTGAGCCTGTTTCTTGGTACCAACAAACAGAACTGACTTGCCTTCCTCAGCAACGCTGCGGACAAAATTGTAAGCCTCTTCAGCCTTTTTAACGGTCTTCTGAAGATCAATGATATAAATACCATTGCGCTCGGTGAAGATGTACTTGGCCATCTTAGGGTTCCATCTTCTGGTCTGATGTCCAAAGTGAACACCAGCTTCTAATAACTGTTTCATTGAAACAACTGACATAATGGTGCACCTCCTGTTTTTTTCCTCCGCCAGCCTCATCCGACTGCGCCACCCATATTCAGGGCACAGGGCAATCGTCCTCCAGCGTGCGTTTTGTTTATTACACCGTTTGATAGTTTATCATATGCATTGTAATAATGCAACCTGTTTTTACCTTATTTTTGTGTCAGGATATAGCATCCCGGCACAACATCACGGGATGACCTGATATCAATCTCCAGACCAAATTCCCGCCTTAAATTTCTAAAGCTGTCCATGGCTCTTATCTCGTTGGCAGCCTGGGGATTGAGCTGTAAAAGGTAACCCTCCTGGGCATGTTTTTTTACTTCCACCCGCCGTATATCGCGGCACACCTTTATGGCAATTGCCTCAGGTGACAGGACCCGTCCGGAGCCCTCACAGGATGGACACTGGCAATACAGCAGGCTTTCCAGGTTCTTGCGGGATTTACGGCGGGTAATTTCCACCAGCCCCAAAGGTGTCATGTCCACCACCTTGGTTTTTGACCTATCCAGCACCGCCTTTTGACGAAGACGCTCCAACAATTCATCATTGTGGGCCGGGTCTTCCATGTCTATAAAATCAACGAGTATTATTCCGCCAATATCGCGGAGCCTCAGCTGCTTCATGATTTCGTCTGCCGCTTCGATGTTCAGCTTGTATACCGTATCGGCAAGATTAAGATCCCCCACAAAGCTGCCGGTGTTGACATCTATCACCGTCATGGCCTCGGTTTTGTCAATGACCAGGAAGCCACCGGATTTCAGCTGTACTACCCGGCTGTTGAGCCCTGATACGCTTTCGGATATACCGTAGGCATCAAAGAGATTGGCACCGGTATACAGCTCTATTTTATCCACGGAATCAGGGGATATCGACTGCACCAGGTCTCTTACACGATTAAAAACCCTCTGGTCGTCAATAATCATTTTGCCAACATCAGCCGTGAAATAATCACGGACAATGCGTATGACCAGATCGGCATCCCGATAAAGAAGTGAACTGGTTTCTGCCCTTTTTGCCTTGGCAGATATTTCCTCCCACACCCTGGAGAGATATCGTATATCATTTATCAGGCTTTCGGCAGGTTGCCCCACAGCTGCAGTCCGTATTATTATTCCCATTCCCTCAGGACAGGCCCCGGCCACAATATCCCGCAGGCGGTTTCTCTCATCCTGGTCCTCAATACGGTGTGAAATTCCTATATAGGCCGAATTGGGCATCAGGACAACATGCCGTCCAGGAATTGACAGGTGCATGGTTGCCCTGGGGCCCTTGCTCCCCACCTCATCCTTGATTATCTGTACTATGATGTTCTGTCCCACAGTTATGTTTTCCCGGGGTGCATTTGCCTTGGCTGCAGTGGCTACCTTCCCGTTGCCTATATATAGGAAGGAGTTTTTACTTTGTCCGATATCAATAAAGGCGGCCTGCATGCCCTTTAAAACATTTTGGACCTGTCCCTTATATATGTTTCCTACCAGATGGGCATGATTTGCCCTTTCCAGCTCAAGACCGGTAAGTTCTCCATCTTCGGTTACGGCCATCCTGGTCTCTTCCGGCATGACATTAATATATATGGTTTTCACAGACCTTTCCTCCTCTCAAAAAAATATCGGCCCTCGTTACACCAGGTCAATAAGGGGCTTGCCCTGTCCCAGTAGCATGCTGCGGTTAATCAGGGCCTTGCCCATATCACCGGGCAAACCATATGTTTTCACAAGAATTTCCAGGATTTCTGCGGGTTTTATGCTTCCCGACTGAGTGATGGCTATTTTCATTGTGAGCTTCAGTAAATCTCCTGACATGGAAAGTGCCACAGGTTCAACCATGTATTGCTTGACCTCTATATCCCTGGTCTTTTTGGGCGTTACCCTATGATAATTAACCTCGGAAGCTGTATTATAGCTCTTCACTGCATTGACGGCCTTATCCCAGTCACCAAGAAGGGGAAGCAGTATTTCATATATCCCCTGCTCCACTTCTGCCATAAGGGCCTTGTGTTTTTTTCCCTGACAGGCTTTTGGCTCCTTCACCGGCTTCAGTTTCAGAAGCCTGATTCCCGGTGGCAGGGCGCTGCTGAGTTTATCAAAAACCTCAGGCTGGCACAATGGTTTGGTCAGTTCAAAATCCATATATTCGGCATCACTGGTTACACCAAGAGAAAGGGGTGATGCAAAAGACATTTTCAGATGCGGGTTGAAGCCCTCTGTGTAGGCAGCCGGTAGCTTCGCCCGGCGTATGGCCCGTTCCATGACCCCGGCATAATCAAGATGTGAAATATATCTTATTTCATCACCCTTTGTCAGCTGTGCCCTGTACTTATACATCAATCCTCACCTCATCCCTTTTCCAATCCCTGATACTCACATTCAGGGATGGACAAACCCCGCAACCGGAGCATTTGCCGCGGCGGCAGTCTTCAGTAAGCCGGGCAGCCATAGCCTTGTCATATTCCCGGCGAAGGAACTCCCGACTGACACCAGGTGTGGTATGCTCCCAGGGCAAAGGCTCATCCAGACTGCGCTGGCGCTCATTGTATTCCTTCATGGAAATGCCACATTTTTCAAAGGCCTCATGCCATACATCCTCCTTAAAAAGGTCAGTCCAGCCATCAAATTTGGCCCCATCCTTCCAGGCCTGGAAAATCACCTTGCTCAAACGGCGGTCTCCCCGTGATATCGCCCCTTCCAGGACACTGACACGGGCATCATGATAGTGAAATTTTACAGCCCTTTCCCTGATGTTTTCCTTCAGCAGCCTTTGGCGTCGCTCAAATTCAGCTTTAGGGAGCTGACCAAACCACTGGAAAGGTGTATGTGGCTTTGGAACGAAACAGGATACACTGATTGTGATGGTCACTCCCCATTTACCTGTGACTTCCTTGTATTTACGGGCTACCTTTTCTGCCAGTTCTGCAATCCCTATGATATCCTCATCTGTTTCAGTTGGCAGTCCCATCATGAAATACAGCTTTACCTGCTTCCAACCCTGCTTAAAGGCTGCCTCAACTGCAGTCATCAGATTCTCCTCGGTGACACCCTTGTTGATTACATCACGAAGACGCTGGGTACCGGCCTCCGGAGCAAAGGTAAGTCCGCTTTTCCTGACCTGCTGCATCTTGTGAGCCAGATCTATGGAGAAGCTGTCTATCCGCAATGATGGCAGGGAAAAGCTGACCTTCTCCCCTTCAAAATCAGCAAAGAGATCATCCACCAGCTCACCAAGGCAGGAATAATCTGCCGAGCTCAGGGAGGTCAGGGACATTTCATTATATCCGCTGGAATCCACCAGCTTACGGGCCAGCTCACGCAGATATTCCCTGCTTCTTTCCCTGACAGGGCGATAGGATGTTCCAGCCTGGCAAAATCTACAGCCTCTGGTACAGCCCCTGAAAAGCTCAAGCATAATGCGGTCATGGACAATTCCAATATACGGCATCACAGGTTTCTCCACAAAATGCACCTTGTCCAGATCCTTTACCACCCTTTTGTATATTTTCTCTCTTGCCTCAGGCTCTGTAGGCTCAATGGACTTGAAGCCTCCTGCCTCATCATAGGATACCTTGTAAAAGGAAGGAACATATATGCCTTCCAGCTTTGCGACCTCACGCAGGAACCCCTTTCTGCCACCGGGGCGGCTGTTTTTATCCCATGCCACAAAGGCAGCCGCTACTTCTGAAATAACCTCCTCGCCTTCGCCTAATATAAAGAAATCAAAAAAATCACAAATAGGCTCGGTGTTATATACGGTAGGGCCACCACCCACCACAAAGGTATCTCTGTCACTGCGTTCCTCAGCCCAAATCGGAATCCCTGCCAAATCCAGCATATTAAGGACATTGGAATATATCATTTCGTACTGAAGGGTAAATCCTAAAAAATCAAAGCTGTTTATCTCCCTGAAGCTCTCCAGGGAAAACAGGGGAATATCCCGTTGACGCATGATGGCTTCCATATCTGTCCAGGGCGCATATACCCGTTCGCATAAGGTATCCTCACGGTTATTCAGCACCTCATACAGGATTTTCAGGCCCAGGTTGGACATGCCGACCTCATAGGTATCAGCCATGGCCAGGGCAAAATGACACCTGACTTCATCCCAGTTTTTATGCACAGCATTCAGCTCATGACCTGTATAACGGGCAGGCTTCTCTACCGCCTGCAGGATTTCAGGTTCTAATTTTACCATTGCTCAAACTCCCTTTATATAGACACGATTGAAAATAAAGAATAAAAATGGGCTGTATAAGCCAGCCCATTTACCATCCAAAGAAATGGCACAATCATTGACCGGTCCGGCTGCACCGGTCCAGTCTAAAATTGTAATTTTTGGTTCCGCAGATAAATATTAAGCAGTATTGCCACCGACAACATATTCGTCGTAAGAGCACTGACACCATAACTCATAAAAGGCAGCGGAATACCGGTAACTGGCATGATTCCCGCTGTCATTCCCACATTAACCAGTACATGGAAGGCCAGCATGGAGGTAATGCCCACAGCCAACAGCATGCCAAAGGTGTCCTGGGCCTGCTGGGCAATCTTGATTCCACGCCACATAAGAATCAGGTACATCAATAGCAAAAATGTGGTACCGATAAAGCCAAGCTCTTCACCGACTACTGCAAATATAAAATCCGTATGATTTTCCGGAAGGAAGTTCAGCTGACTCTGGGTTCCGGAAAACAGGCCCTTGCCAAATAACATTCCCGATCCTATTGCTATCTTGGATTGGATGATATGATACCCCGACCCCAGTGGATCTACATTTGGATCAATAAATACCATGATGCGCATTTTTTGGTATTCCTTCAGGACAAACATCCATAGCAGAGGCGCACAGGCAACCGCTGCGGAAAACATCCAGAACAGCAGTTTAAGATTTACGCCGCAGGCAAATATCATCCCAAGGAAAATAGCAATAAATACCAGTGATGTTCCCAAATCAGGCTGTTTTAACACCAGTAAAAAAGGAAGACCTACATACCCCAGCAGGGGAAGTAAATCGGAAAAGGTATTCAGCTTGCCGATCTTGTCCTGGAACACTGACGCCATACATATTATCATCATTATCTTGGAAAACTCTGACGGCTGCAGGGATATCGGCCCAAGCTGAATCCAGCGCTGTGCCCCCAAAGCCGACTGCCCCAGAAACATGACGGCCAGCAGCATGATTAAATTGAATATATATATTTTTTTTCCATATATTTGCAGCATTTTATAGTCAAAATTCATGAAGAATATAATCATCCCCACATTTATCAGGGTAAAAATTCCCTGGCGCTGCAAAAACCAATATCTGTCATCTGATGGTGTATTTATATGAGTTGCACTTCCTATGGTAATAAGGCTCATAATAATAATTGCTGTTACTGACACAACCAGTGCAACATCCACTTTCCTCAGCTTTTTATTTATAAACAAAATCAGACCCTCCAAGGATTTGTATTCCAGTACAATTATGATGAAGTTTTACCGGGGGAGCCGGCTTTGCATACCATAAAAGGGTGCATATGCCCCCTGCCTGTTATGGTCTTTTTGCCCAGCCTGCAAAGACAAGCTACAGCTTTAACCTCATAATAACTAATACATAGTATCATGAACCAAAACAAAGAACAATATCGATTCAAAAAAAAATGAGGAACCAGCCTGAGCCAGCTCCTCTTTTTCGTTTCACTACAGATAATCCATGCCCCCATTGTTCAGGTCCTTCTTCTCCGGAAGAAAATTTCCCATTGGCATCTGAACAAGACTACCAGCTTTTTAAGCCCATGAAACATGGGGAATGCTCCCCGTCATGATTTGTTTGCCGACCTGCAGGGAGAAGGAGGCTGCTATATCTCGTTATGATTATTTGTGGTGTTTCATATTTTGTACTGGAATATTGGCAACAAGTGCTACAGAATCATCCACATTCTCCAGGGATATTTCCATATCGGTTTTATCAATAACCATATATTTTGAAATAACCTGAATAATGTCGTCACGAAGCTGTGCCATAACTTCTGGAGAAACATTGGCCCTATCCTGGATAAGTACCATCTGTAGTCTTTTCTTTGCTACCTTGCCGGATTTCTCTGACCTGAAAATCTGCATCAATGAACCTAGCATCTATTTCTCCCCCCCTAAAATTCCAAAAGCCTTTTTCAATTTGGTGAAAAAGCCCTGCTTTTCAAATTCCAAAAAAGGAATATCCTCACCCATAATGCGACCAACAATATTGGCGTATGCCCTGCCGGCCTCGGAATCATTGTCCCCAACTACCGGCTCACCGCGGTTTGCTGATGTAACAACCTTGATATCATCAGGAACCTGACCGATACACTTAATTGCCAATATGTCATTGATATCATCCATATCCATCATTTCACCGCTGCTGACCATGGCTGGACGGATTCTGTTGATAATCAGCTTGATATTGTCTTTTTCGGAGCGTCCCAGCTCACCGATTATCTTATCAGCATCCCTTACTGCCGATACTTCAGGCATGGTAACAACAATCGCTGTGTCCGCACCGGCAATTGCTGTCTTAAAGCCCTGCTCAATACCTGCCGGGCAATCAATGATTACATAATCATATTCCTTGCGCAACTCATCGCAAAGTGCCATCAGGTCCGCAGGATTTACAGCTGATTTATCCTTTACCTGGGAAGTAGGCAATAGCTGAAGATTTTCATACTTCTTATGACGAACCAGTGCCTTTCTGATTTCCACACGGCCTTCAATTACATCTACCAGGTCGTACATAATCCGGTTTTCAAGTCCCAGAAGCAAATCAAGATTTCTAAGGCCTGTATCTGTATCGATCAATACTACCTTCTGACCACGCATCGCCAAGCCAACACCAAGATTTGCCGTAGTTGTGGACTTGCCTACACCACCCTTACCGGAAGTAACAACAATAACCTCACTCATCTAAACAATCCTACCTTTCTATTGGTTCAATTATAATTTTTCCATCTTTAATGTATGCCCGCTCAGCAAAATCATTTTTTTCCATATTGTCCGGGGACCGGGCAATAAGGTTTGCTATGCGAATCTGAGTAGGCATGAGCCTATCAGCTATTATCACAGCATTGGTATCACCCCACGCACCGGCATGGACTGTACCACGACAGGTGCCACGGATATCAATACTTCCACCGGCAATAATCTGTGCTCCGGGATTAACATTACCGCAAATAAGCACTGAACTTTTGCTGGATATTTCTTCGCCACCACGGATTGTATGATTGATTACCATCATTTCCTGAACGACGGGCTGCTCCTGGGCAACAGGTCTTGGATGATTCTCCCGCGCCCCGGTATATCTGGGTTGAGCTTTTTTCCCGGACTTTTCAATACCTAGTCCGTGTTGACTCAACAGCTGATCGATTCCCTTTTTCACGGAACGATCCAGATCGGCCACTTCCAGCTCGAATTTAGTACCTTCAGGAAAAAATCCCGGATTGGCCTCCAACTTCTTTTTAATTTCAGCTTCAATCTGTTCCATGCTGGCAGAGCTGTCAACCAACAGGCGAAAGCCATCCTTACCACCTTTTATTGTTATTAAATCCTTGCTCATGCTCTCCCCACCTATCTGCCATAAATTTATTCTAGAATCAGCATTCGTTTATCTTTTCAGTCCATCTGTATCATTTTCCTTTCCTGGCACAGGTGCATTATTCACCACAGCAGGCTGTGCCGGAGACTTTTCCTTGGAATTGTTCTTATCGGATTTGTTATCTTGCTGCCCATTGACCTGATTCTTCACCGAAGGAGCTTTCTTATCCTTTGACGGATCCGTGAGATGGAAGGCTGCATCCAGTATCTTCCTGCCTATTGGCACAGCGGAGGCCGAACCATAACCACCCTGCTCAACAATAACAGCAACCACTATATTAGGGTTATTAAAGGGACCATAGGCAACAAACCAGCCATGGTCACGACCATGAGGATTCTCAGCTGTACCTGTCTTACCTGCTATATCAACAGGATAATTATAGAAAGCTGATGCAGCTGTTCCAAACTTGGTAACTCCCTTTAATCCCTTTTGTACCAGCCTGATGTATTCAAGCGGCACATCCAGCTCACCAACCTTTTCCGGTTTGAATTGCTTTACCACCTTGCCATCCTGGTCAATAATCTTATTTACCAGATAAGGCTTAAACCTTTGGCCATCTGCGGCAATCTGCCCCATAACCATTGCAGCCTGTATCGGGGTAACTGAATTAAATCCCTGGCCTATGGCAGCATCGAATGTCTCTGCCAAATACCAGTCATCATCAAAGACCTTCCTCTTATAGGACTGGGATGCCACTATGCCCTCGGCCTCAAACAACAGGTTGATGCCGGTAGGCTTCCCAAGGCCAAACATCCTGGAATATTTTTCCAGCCTGTCAATTCCCAGGCGGTTGCCCATTTCGTAAAAATATACATTATCGGAATGAGCCATGGCTTCCTCAAAATTAATATAGCCCAAGGCTTCACCGTCTGCGTTGCCCTTATCTACAATCCAGTGCTTACCGGAATCATAAATCTTTTCCTCAGGGGTTACAACATGCTCCGCCAGAGCAGCTGTACCAGTTACTATCTTGAAGGTCGACCCCGGAGGATATTCACCGGTAATCGCCTTGTTGTCCATAGGATGATTTGGATTATTATTGATGACATTCCAATTTTTTGAGGATATTCCACCTACAAACAGATTTGGATCAAAGGAAGGACGGCTGACCATGGCCAACACTTCACCGGTCTGTGGATTCATTACCACAACAGCCGCCGCCTTGGCCCCGACTGCCACCAGCTGCTCATCCACTGCCTTTTCAGCGGCAGCCTGAATATCCTTATCCAGTGTAAGGACAAGATCACACCCCGGCACAGGATATTTCTTTCCCAAAACATCCACCGGCTTGCCGGTAACATCAACCTCTACCTGCTCTCCGCCATCCTTGCCACGGAGTTCCACATCATAAACGCGCTCAAGGCCTGCCTTACCTATGATATCACCCATTTTATACTTATGGGCCGAATCCTTTTTGGCCTCCAGCTCCTCATCGTTTATTTCACTGACATACCCAAAAACATGTACTGCCTGCTCTTTAAAAACATACTCACGAATTGGCAGTACTTCGATTACAACTCCAGGATACAAATCCTTTTGTTCAGCGATAATACTGTAAATTTCAGGACCTATGCCAGTTTTTATTCTTATGGGATCAAATCCCACATGACTGTCAATCTTCTTTTTTATATCATCTCTGGATACCTTTAATAACAATGAAAGTCGATTGATTACATCGTCTGAAATCGGCTCCGTCAATGGAAGCAAAGAAACAGCAAAGCCCGGTCTGTTGGTGACCAGCAGCACTCCGTTCCGGTCATAGAAATTTCCCCGGGGAGCTACTGCAGGCACAATGCGTATTCTGTTACCATCTGCCAGATGAGAATAATATTCGCCTTTATATATCTGCAAATACCCCATACGGCCAATAAGCACCGTAATAATCAGTATTATTATAATACCGATTACCTTTAGGCGCCCACCAAACTCTATATCATTCGTATTCACCAGAAAAAACTCCCACTACAACGGAAGGCACCATCCAGTGCCCCGGATAAATCAAATAAATTGTTGCTGCCTGTTTCCCCATGTTATTCCGGTCCCATTAACATATCGCTTTACATTACATATCAGATGTTTTATTCCACATCCATCTGACAATACAGTGAACCGGCCATGCAAAAACCAAATTATAACAGATAAGGGGTGCTAGCTTGAATTGAAAATGTGCCAGCCAATCAAAGCTGTATCCCAGCAAAAGCATAATAATCTCAATGACGATAAAGCTAAAAACAGTATTCAGAACTGAAGCGACTACCGGCAGACCAAAGCTGTCATTAAGAACCCTTTTGGAAAAAATTCCACATACATAGCCTATAATCATCTTGGTAAAGGTATTTATTCCCAAAAATGTACCTGATGCCAGATCCTCAAACAGGCCAAACAAAAATCCGGCAAAACAGCCTTTATTTCGGTCTGTCAAAAAGCCCACAGAGCCTGTCACGAGCAACAGAAGATCCGGCCCGATTCCATGAAAATAGAATAAAGGCATGAATGAGGATTGGAACGCATATACCAAAATAACAAATAATAGCCAGGCCAGAAATTTTTTCATTATTTTCCACCCTCATTTATTGGATTTCCGGCCTTATCAGTCTCAGTTCCCGGAGTCTGCTCAGGCGGTATCAACGGCTGTGGCGGGGCTTCCCTTGAAGCAGTTATTATCATAACATCCTCCAACCGCTGGAAATCCACTGATGTATATAAATATGCTATATCGAGCAATCCACCGTTATCATTTTTGATGGAGGCCACGGAGCCAACCATCAGCCCCTTGGGGAAGACACCTCCAAAGCCTGAGGTAACAATGGTATCTCCTTCAACAATATCAGAATTTCTTGGAATATTAATCATCTGTGGCAGCATGGCATCACTGGGATTACCCTGTACTATACCTGCGACCCTGGATTCAGACCGCTGTACCAGCGTTCCCACTGAAAAACGGGAATCCAACAGCAGCTGTACCTGGGCAGCATTCGGTGTAACCTCAGTAACAACACCCACAAGACCTTTTTCAGTTATAACAGGCATATTTACAGCTACACCATCAGAGGTACCCCTGTTTACACTGATTACACTGGTCCAGGTTGCTGACTCACGGCCAATAACCTTCGCCGGAAGCAAATCAAACTGAACGGCAGACTGCTTATAATGAAGCATTTCACGCAGGCGGATATTCTCAGCCACATATTCCTCAGCCTGAAGATTTTGCTGTCTAAGGGCCAAAACCTCTTCCCGCAGCTCATTATTCTGATAATATACCATGGTAACATCCCACACGAAAGTAGCAGCACCATTTACCTTGGCCTCTACCCAGGAAATAGCCCGCTGAAAGGGAGCCAATGCAGATATAACAGTCGAATTGGTAAGAACAGGGTTTAATGTGCCTCTGGCTGCCAGAAAAATTAACAGAAATACACCGACAGCAACAGCAGCCAATACCCAATTTGCCTTGCGCGAATCATGATTCTGTCGAATTTTGCTCATATTATCTCAACTTCTTTGTAGTCATAACAACCCGCTTCAACAATTCAATGTTTTCCAGGGAACGCCCGGTACCTTCACCTACACAGGATAATGCATCCTCGGAAACCAATACAGGCATACCTGTCTCATTGCTCAGCAGCTTATCGAGATTGCTGAGCAGGGAGCCGCCACCTGTCATCATTATGCCATGATCCATTACATCAGCTGCCAGCTCAGGTGGAGTCTTTTCCAAAGTGCTCTTAACAGCATCTATGATCTTGTATACAGGTTCACTAAGAGCATCACGGATTTCACTGGCCTTGATATTAAGTGTCTTTGGCAGACCACTTACAAGGTCACGGCCACGGATATCCATGGTTTTTTCATTTTCAACATTAACAATGGCAGAACCTATGCTGATCTTGATTTCCTCAGCAGTACGCTCACCAATCATCAGATTGTATTCCCGCTTAATATACTGGATGATGGATGAATCCATCTCATCTCCGCCAATACGGATTGAACAGCTGGTAACAATACCACCCAGGGAAATAACTGCTATTTCAGTAGTACCACCGCCGATATCTACCACCATGGAACCGGTAGCCTCCTCAACCGGAAGACCAGCACCAATAGCTGCGGCCATAGGCTCCTCAATAAGATATGCTTCGCGGGCACCTGCCTGCTGAGCAGCGTCAATAACTGCTCTCTTTTCAACCTCAGTGACACCTGATGGAACCCCCACAACGACCCTTGGACGAACAAATGATTTTGCATTCATGGCCTTGCGGATGAAATACTTCAGCATTGCCTGGGTAACATCAAAATCTGCTATAACACCATCCTTCATAGGACGGATAGCAATAATGCTGCCCGGAGTACGGCCGATCATGCGCTTTGCATCATCACCTACCGCCAGGACTTCACCATTTTCACTTTTTATGGCAACAACAGATGGTTCACGCAACACAATACCCTTGCCCTTAACATGTACCAAAGTGTTTGCAGTACCCAAATCAATACCCATATCGTGGGATAATCCACCAAATAAACTCCACATAAACTAATACTCCCTTCAATATTGCAAAATGCTTAAACATTATTTTTGCCTTTTGGGGCACTGCTCCTTGCAGGGTACAGTGCCATAAAACAAAACCAAAAGTAGGTCTAAAATTATTTAGACCACATGTCATTGTATCATACCTTCCTCTTTAAGGGAAATATATTTATTATCCCCAAGTACAATATGATCCAAAACAGGTATATCCATCAGCTTTCCAGCCCTTACCATCTGCTGTGTCACACTGATATCCTCCTTGCTGGGGGATGGATCACCACTGGGGTGATTGTGCACCAGTATAACAGCTGCGGCTGAATTCTGCACGGCGGCCTTGAACACCTCACGCGGATGTGCCACAGATGCCGTCAGGCTTCCAATGGATATAATAGGCATGGACAAAATATGATGCTTGATATTCAACAGTATGACTGCAAAATGCTCACGCTGCTGGTAACGCAGCCGTGGCATAGCATAATCCGCTGCATCTGCGGGACAGCGCACAACAGGTCTCTGTACTGCAGTATGTTGTTCGAGTCTTTTTCCCAACTCGACTGCAGCCAGAAGTAATGCAGCTTTTGCATTACCTATTCCCCTATGGGCTGTCAGCTCCTCGGCACTCATTGAGGCCAGGGCCGAAACCCCGCTTTCACGGTGCTGACTCAATAATTCCTGAGCCAGCTGCATTGCCGACTTTTCCTTGGATCCACTTCCCAGCAAAATTGCCAGAAGCTCAGCGTTGCTGAGTATTCCCGGGCCATGGGCAATCAGCCTTTCCCGGGGACGGTCATCAACTGGAAGATCCTTCACCATTGTCATACAAATCAATCCCCGCTTTCCGGGCAAGACCATCAAGACAATGGAGCGGCAAGCCTACGACATTGGAGTAAGAACCTCTGATTCCGTCAATAAATACAGCCGCCCTGCCTTGTATGGCGTAGGCACCGGCTTTGTCGACCGGTTCACCGGTGGCTATATACTCATCAATCTGATCTGCGGATAAAGGAGAAAAAACAACCTCTGTCGTCTCCCATGCCTGCCAGAAATTATTTTTCCAGGCAAACACCACACCGGTTGTAACCTGATGTGTCCTGCCGGAAAACCTTGTAAGCATATCCCTGGCATGCTCCTCATCCTGAGGCTTACCATATATATGTCCATCAAGACTTACAACTGTGTCCGCACCCAGCACAGGGTATTCCCCATGCTCAGCAGCCACAGCCGCAGCCTTTAAATGCGCATTTTTTACTACCAATTCGCCGGGGGAAAGTCCCTCAGCAGACAATTCATCGGCGTGACTTGTAATAACCTTGAATTTACACCCTATCTGTGTAAGCAGCTCCCTCCTACGGGGAGAAGCCGAGGCCAAAATTATCATTTGCCCCCCCTTAATATCGGCGGAACAGTATGATGGCTATGACCATGCCCAAAATACTCATGAGATTGGGCGTAAAGGAAAAGCCAACTGTCAGCTTGATAACATAAAGATTCAATACAGCCGGTGCAATGTCAAGAACCGGATAGGTATGAACCAGGTACGGCATCACACCCGAAAAGGCATCAAACCCACTGAGCAGGTCTCCCAATATACCTCCCAGAACTGCACCAATTATCACAAACACAATCAATGTGCCATAACTTCTGCTCATTACACTCACAAAAAAACCTCCATCTTAAAAATCTACACTACAATATTATAACGCAATTGTTCAAATTTTTCTTCCCCCAGAAGAAAAATCTTCCAAATTAGTATTTTCCCCAAGACCACTGGCCTTGCGTCGCACGAGACTAGAGATATGCTCACCGCCTGTTAAAATCAGCACCCCGTTATTTCTTCCCTGGAAGCAGCCCAAAGCAGTTGAAAAACCCTGTTTTCTTACGCTAAAAGGGCCTGACCTTTCCGGTCAGGCTCACCTCGGTATCACGGTTTAATTACCATGCAGAATAACATGGCTAAACTTTTTGCTTCCATAATATCAATTCATGGAAATAGCGGACATAAAGGACGATAGCGGCGCCAATCACCCTTTTTACCTTTTCCCCGGAGAGAAAAATGGCAATAACATAAAAATTCTGCCCACTATATAGGATATAATCAGGCCCCCTCCACCGACAATGGCAAACTTAAGGTAAGTCGGCCAGGCCATCTGCAGCAACCACATATTAAGCAGTATGACAATCCCCAGATGAACATAATACATGGCATAGGAGCCGGAACTTAAGGCGGTGAGGAAAGCATTGGTATAATTCATCCTGGAGCGGAATATTGCCAAAAGACCAAATACGGCTGTCATGGTATAAAGGCTCTGCAGGGCCATTTTTACCAGCAAAAAACTGGTCTGGGACCTGACAATGGTCGCCCCAAAAAGTGAATAGGCCACATAAACAACAGAGAACACCACGAATGCCGGGAGCCATATCGTGGAATCCAGCCCCTGATTTTTCGCGGAAAACCACTGGCGTTTCCAGGCATACACACCCAGAAAGAAATATATTATATAAAATGTCAATCTGGTAGGCTGGAAAACAAACACAGGCCATACCGTATACCACGAATCAACATATCCACCGGTAAGCAGGCAGACCCCGGCCGTAAGGCAATAGGACAGCACCGCTGTAATGCCAAACTGCAAGCGGCCAGGCACCACAGGAGTCAACCTCTCCTTTAAGGATGATTTGAATTTTACGGCAACAAACAGAATTACATAAAGATAAAACAATGTTCCCAAAAACCAATAGTGCACATGTGAAAATATCGGCCCGAAGAAAAACATCCTGCCCCAAAATTCCATGTAAGGAATAGCTATATCCCTGGAAACGAATGTACTATAGGTAATCAATGGCGCCAGCAGCAGTACCCCCAAAACCCAGGGAATAAATATACGCACCAGCTTTGATTTCCAAAATTCCCCACTGCTGTGTACAGACAGGGAATTGATGGCGAAATATCCGGCCACAAAAAACATTATGGGTACGATAAAGGCATCAGCCCATATGATAAAAATCGTCAAGGACATCTGGGGCTCAGCAGGATCTGACACATACCAGCCTGCAGGCCCATAAGCCATATAGGCCATGGCACCATGAAATATTATCATCAAACAAACAATAAAGGCCTTCAAATTATCCAAAAAGAACAATCTTTTAGCGGCTGCTGAAAACGACATAGCTTAATACTCCTCCACATTTATACATCTTCCTGTTTTTTGTTTTTCTTGTTATGCTTTTCATAGATGAAAAATGCTCCCACTACTGCCACTGCCAATAAAATATTGAACACAAGCCTATACGGGTTTTCACTGGCCGTGACAGCGTCATGTCCAATCATGGCCTCAATAGCCGTGGAAGGCAGCTTACCAATAAGAGCTGCCAGGACATAAGCCTTGAGGCTCATTTTACTCAGGGCACCTACGGCATTGAGCACTCCGGAAGGCAGATAAGGCACCAGACGGGCTATAAGCATTACCTTGAAACCGTCCCGTCCACTGACATCATCAATCTGCTTCAGATATGAATTTTTGGCAATTGCTTCCTCTGCTGCCTCACGAAACAGAAACCGCAACAGCAGAAAGCTGATGGTCACCCCAACCGTTTCAGCAATCCAGGAAAGGATTATTCCCGGCACGATACCGAAAATCAGGGCGTTTGCCGACGAAAAAATAATGGCCGGCGGAAATCCAATGGCATTTACACACAGCACCAGCAGGAAACTGAACAGCATGGCCCAGGGCCCAAAAGAATTAATGTAGGCTGCCACCAATTCCATATCCCCGCTAAGACAGACCTCCCACAGTTCATTGAAGAATGCAGGATTCATCATGTATATAATCAAAAACAGCAGCATCATTACCGCCACTGCCCCAATTTTAATCATAGCTGCAGATTTCTTTTTTTGCATGTCATGCCCCCTAAACCACTAATACAAGAGATTATATCACTACAACAAAAAATAGTCACCCCAAAGGAAAAACTCCACCGCCCCGGCCCAGGCTCCCCAAAAAATGATGACGGCCCTTTTCAGTGGGAGTTTTTACTGCCACTGAAAATTTAATTGAATTAGCCGCTGAACATAGGATAAAAGCATTGACGAAAGGCGCACCTGGTAGTAATATTTTAATGGTCTTGTAGTAAAAATATACACCACAAGTCTAAATTTTTTATGAAAAGCTGGTGAGGAAAAATGGATACGGACTATCCTAGCCCGGAAACCCCGGATAACCCCAAAAAGAATATGGAGACCGTACCGCTTTTTTCCTGCCTTTACATGACAAGATAAAGTATTATGGTCTCCTTTTAGCGAAAGGAGTACCATTATGCTCAAAATTTTAAAATCCCATGAGAATGGACCGCTGGCAGAATTGAGTCTGAAGGCCCTGGAAAATGGTGCCTGGATAAACATCGTCGATCCTACACCATATGAGCTGAAGGTTGTGAGCAACCTTACCGAGGTTGAACCTGATTTTCTCCGTTCTGCACTTGATGATGAGGAGCGCTCCCATATTGATATCGAAGACAACAGTGTCATGATCCTGACCAATGTCCCAATCATCAGGGAAGAAGGCGGTTATGATACACTGCCACTGGCGATCATTATGACCGAGGATTATATTATCACAGTATGTTTGGAGGACACACCGGTCCTGTCCTATTTCAATGAAAAGCATGCACGGTTCTTTCGGACCTTCAAGAAGACACGCTTTTTGTTCCAGATACTGTACCGCTCTGCTACCTTTTACCTCAGTTACCTGAGACAGATCAGCAAGCAATCAGATGAAATAGAACGAAAGCTCCGTCACTCGATGAAGAACAAGGAAATCCTGAAGCTGCTGGAGCTGCAAAAATCCCTGACATTCTTCAATGCTTCCCTGCGTTCCAACGGTGCCGTGCTTGACAAGCTAATGCGCCTGCGCACAAATACTACCATGCGTCCCATGCTGAAGTATTACGAGGAAGACGAGGACCTGCTGGAGGATGTTATCATAGAAAACAAGCAGGCCAAGGAAATGGTGGAAATGTACAGCAAGATTCTTGCACGCCTTGCCGATACCTTTTCATCCATCATTTCCAATAACCTGAACCAGGTCATGAAATTCCTGGCAGCAATCACCATACTACTGGCCATACCGACTGTTATATCCAGTTTTTTCGGAATGAATGTACCGGTGCCAATGGCAGAAAATGATTGGGCCTTCAGCTATATATTTGGCATTGCCGGACTGCTGGTGGGAATTTGCGGACTGCTGCTCTGGAAAAGTGATATGTTCTGATATAAGGAGAATGCCATGGCAACAATGACCGAATCACAATTAAAGGCCGGGATAATCTTTGGTGACAATAATACCGCAGAATATATCTACATGCCGGCAAGCGAGCTGGGCATCGAATCACCCATGTGTGTATACGAGTATGACAGTACCAGGGATGACCTGGATATGGCAGCTGCCATCCGAATGATACAGCTGCGTAGCCTGAAGCCAACAGTACATCCACTGCTGGGCAAAACCTCCTGTTAACGAAAGAGAGGTACAAAAATATGATTGCAGCTTCATCATCTGAATTTTTAAAGGAATTCACCATATATGCTGACAGGGCACAGGATGAACAGGAAGTAATATTTGTCCAGCGTGCCAATGACAAAAACATTGTAGTCATGTCAATGGATACATATAACGAAATGAATAAAAAAATTTATCAGTCATCAAAGAGGTAAGAAACAGGCTGTGTAAAAAGTATTCACGGATTACTCCCATACTTTTTGCACAGCCTGTTTTTGATATTAAATCATTTTTACCCAATTAAATTCTAGCTGATAATAGACTTGAGCACACCAAACAGCCTGTCAACATCCACCGGCTTGGCAATATGCTCGTTCATACCACATTGCAGGGCCAACTGCCTGTCCTCAAAAAATGCATCTGCTGTCATGGCAATTATCGGTACATCCTTCTTGCCCTTTTCAGACATGGCACGGATACGCCTGGTAGCCTCATAGCCATCCATCACCGGCATCTTTATATCCATGAGAATCAAATCATAATGTCCTCTGGAATGATTGATTACCTTATCCACCGCTACTTCACCATTTTCAGCCACTTCCACAAAAAATCCGGCGTCCTCAAGAATGGTGACAGCAATTTCCTGATTCATCTTATTATCCTCAGCCAGCAAAATGCGTCTGCCGATAAAATCATCATGCAGGGATGAACCTCCATCCTGTGAATCAGCGGTTTCCTCCATCAGACGGGATACCATGGCCTTAACATCGGAAGAAAACAGCGGTTTCATAATGAACTCCGAAACCCCTGCCTCACGGGCATCCATTTCGATATCTGCATAATCCTCATCAACAATAAGAAATATCGGAACCTTGGCAGCTACAAACTGACGGAGCTGCCGTGCTATTTCCACGCCATTCACTTCAGACATGCGCCATCCAATAAAGTAAGCATCATATGTCGCATCCTTGTCTGCAGCCATCTTTGCCCAATGCACCGCTTCATTTGGGGATAATGTCCACTCTGCCACACACCCGAATCTTTCCAATATTGCCACCAGGCTGTTGCAGGTAGCAAGGGAATTATCCAACACCAGGACCTTTTTGCCATTGATTACAGGTAATACAGCATCACTGTGCTTCATATGCATTCCCTGCTGTATTCTAAGGCCAACATCCACAATTATTTCAGTCCCAACGCCCTGAGTGCTGTTAATGACAATATCACCCTGCATCAGATCAATGATGTTTTTGGTAATGGCCATGCTGAGACCGGTACCCTGCAAAACATTCTTGATGGTGTTTTCATCCTTTTCAAATGGGTCAAAAATATGAGCCACAAAGCTTGGACTCATACCAATACCGTTATCCTTCACCCGGAACTCAAAGTAGGCATACTCAGCCCGATTTGATTTTTTCTCGATAATGGTAACATCAACACTGCCTCCATTATCAGTATATTTAACCGCATTGGACACCAGGTTCAGCAAAACCTGATTGAAACGCAACCGATCACAAAAAATCTGTTCATGAACCACATCAACAGTTTCCATAACAAGTTTGATCTGCTTTGCCTTGGCTATGCCCCTAACTGCATTAAACACCTCATGTATGATATCCGGAAGGGAATTAGGCAGCTCATCCAATTGGGCCCGGCCTTCCTCAATATTGGTAATATCAAGTACCTCATTGAACAGACGAAGCATGTGCTTTCCCGAATCAGTGATTTTGTTCAGATAATCCCTGACCCGATCATATTCCTGAACATGCGAACTGGCCAATCCGGCAAAACCGATGACCGCATTCATTGGAATACGGATATCATGGGACATCTTTATCAAAAACTGCTGTCTGGCCTTATTGGTCTTCTCAGCCTCAAGGAGTGATGCCTCCAATAAATTTCGCTGCTCAACTTCGTTTTTTAATTGCTCATCCATACAACGAGTGTGCTTTTTGTTGACCAAAAGGAGATAGTCCTGCCCAATTGTCAGTTCCAGAGCCCGGCCTACCCTGGCAACAGCATTTCTTTCATTGTCCTTCCACTGGTGCTGCTGATTGTCAAAATCCATAACCCCAGCCAGCGCCCATACCTCTCCATTCTGAACCATTCCATAATACAGTATCGGATTGGCAAATTCATCCCCCAAAAAGGATAATCTGTCTACTCCCAGGGAAGCATGGTCAAGTAGCTTTGACAGTGTTTCAGCCTCATGCTGCCCAATAGGGAATTCTGCACCACTGAAATCTATATCCTCAATCTCCGAGCTATAAGCTGAAAAGGTATAGACATCACTGGAGACATCTTTTGTCAGCAAAAAAGCAAAGCTGCAGCCCACATACTCACGAAGAGCCGTAACAAGCTCCTGCATGTGCTCCCCTGCCTTGCATTTTCCATCAGTCAGACACCATAAATATTCTTTTATACAAGTATCAAGAGCCGATACATTTTCCTGAATACTCATATAGATATTTCCTCCTCCTACAAAAAACTAATACTTTACTCTATTTTCTTAAAAACCTTAAAGATAGTCAAGAATAATTGTGGTACAATTCAAAAAACTTCATTCCGGGAAAATGATATTTCGTGGAGGGAAAGCATTGTTTTCCTTCCATCATCCATACAACCTGCACCACTTATTCAGGGTCCTGTCACACAATCCCCTCATAATAGCACTGTTCCCGGCAGGACACAATAACCACCGGAACTGGGGTCATTGTATTCTGCCGGGAACAAAAAGTATCAATAATCAACTTAATTTAACAGAATAGCACACTATGCTGATTATTTATATGAGTTCACTGATATCAAGGTGTTTCATATGATCCCTGGGTATAGAAATGCGCTTTGGCATGGTTCGGCTCATAATATATTCGTTTTCCTCTATGGTTACAATAACAGCCGGGTTGTCCTCAAGGACCTTATCCAGCTTTTCAAAAACCTTAAGAACTTTTTCCCTGCAACCAAAAACCCTGTTAATCATATATATGCTGTCCGGTTTCTGCGCATAATACACCAATCCCGCCTCATCCTCGAAAATCGTAATCAATCGACGCAAGAAACTCTTAGGCACTGCATTCCCTATTGATCTAACATCATAACTATCTCTCACAGCATCAGAAATACTTGCAAAGGGGAGCAGCTCTTCATCCAACTTCATTTCCTTTAAATATGTGTACAAGGAAACCACTCGCTTTCTAAATAAAATTCGACCCTTTCAGTGGAAGTGATAAATTGAAATAATATAACGAGCTTTAAGATGTCCCCCTTCCTCTTTAGGTGGGGGAAAACAAACTACAACAGCTGGCGAGCATATCTCCCAGCTCGTTGAAACGCTAATTGGAAGATTTTTCTTCTAAAGAAGAAAAATTTGAACAATGGCGT
>NZ_JAILFV010000167.1 GCF_024697385.1 Anaerovibrio sp. | reverse complement strand
AATAATCACCCGGATATAATTTCAAAGCCATTAGGCACAGGCGATGATATTGGTCAAACCGTATATCTTGTCTGGGATAAATCTACAGTTCTTACTCAGGCTAGCCAAAACTTCCGTTCCTTCCTACTGAAATGGTTACCTGCAAATGGTAAAGATAAAGTTGTCTGGCCTGTGTGACAAATAATCAGTTAATGACTTGTTTAATTTTAGACAAAGATAAGCTACTCACATTTGTGCGAAAATCTTGCAGGATCCATAGCAGAGTTGGAAGCTGGCGGTGGAGAGGAGCACGAATTAGTTGAGGTTAAGTAAATAATTCGTTGAATTTTTATAGCAAATAGAATACAATAAATCCAACAGAACCCAACACGCTTCTCCATGAGGCGGACCACGTTGGGTCTTTTAATTTTAAGGAGAACATTTATGGACAGAGAATTACCACACCAGGATGAAATCTGGCGTCATTTCAAGAATAAACTATATAAGATTGTTGCCATTGCCCAGCACACCGAAACTGATGAACAGCTTGTGGTGTATCAGGCCATGTATGGCGATGAGGGGATTTATGCAAGGAAGGTGTAGGCAAATCAAACATGTCCCAGGAGAAAGCCTTAAAGGATGATACTGTTCTGGAAAAATATCTTCCATGGAATGTGAACCTGCCAACTGAAGAATAATGACACTATACTATGACGCAGCCTACGGGCTGCTTTTTATTTGCTGTTGAGGTATATTATAGTTTGACGCGTACCTTTTTCTTTTACACGTTGGGGCATACTATATTTTGACGCTTATGTTATAATCAAGTAAAATTCATTTTTACTTGACATAATATGATGCTTTTTCTATACTGAAAAAAAGGGGGAGCGTCATGGCAAGTCAGGCAAAGACAATAGAACAGTTTATTATGAATCAGCCAGAAAATAAAATCTTGACGGCTAATCTTCTCTTTCGTCAGATACCGACTCCGTTATCTGAGCAGGCATTTTATCAGACATTGACTCGTCTTACCCGTCAGGGGATTTTGCGTCATTTAACAAAGGGAATTTATTATAGGCCACGGTATTCCCGCTTTGGTGAAGTTCCTCTATGTGAAGAGGATATTTTAGGCTATTATACTAATGATGGTAAAGGAATGGTTATAGGATATCGGCTTTATCAAAAATACGGGATTACCACGCAGATATCAAAAAAAAGTGAAGTCCTTTCTAATGTGGTGCAGGAAAGTACCAAAACAGTTGGTAATGTCCGGGTAAGCCAGCTTAAATTACAATTTACTGAAGAGATATGCAGAGCCATAACTGTATTGGAGATTCTTCAAAATTATCGCCAGATTGAGGAATTTAATCGTCAGTCATTGGCTGCTTTTATGAAAAAGTATGCAGCTAATTATTCTGAAGAAGCGATGATTACGGTTATTCAAGCAAGAAAATACAAAAAGTCTACTATTGCTTTTTTAGTATCTTTTTTGGGATATTGGAAAGTCAAAAATATGTTACATCAGTATTTATCAAATATGTCTACTTATTCCATACCGAAAATGGAGGAATTTTATGCGTCTGCATGAGAATATTGTAGATTTTCGTGATTTACAGGAATTGACCGCTAAGTACATAGGTATTCCCTCAGTTGCAATTGCTCGCGATTACTATATTGTTATGATGTTACAAAATTTGGCTCAAAGTCCCTATTACGACACCTGCGTATTTAAAGGAGGGACTTCCCTTAGTAAATGTTATCCAGGCTCTATAGAACGATTTTCGGAAGATATTGACTTAACATTTATTCCACAGGAGACATTGGGAAATAAGCAATATGACAGGCACTTAAAGCAGATTGAAAAAGTGGTGGCTGGTGGTTTTCGTATTGAAAAAATTGAATTTGAGCGAAATAATCGTAATAAAAGTTCTTATATATGGTTCAATGATAAGGATACAACTAATGGACGGATAAAGCTGGAGATAGGTTCCAGTGTTCGTCCGGATCCTTATAAACCAATGGCGGTTAAGACTTATATTCAGGAATATTTGGAGTCCAGGCAGATGTTCACTGAGGTTAAGGAATTTGGTTTATCACAGGTCATAATAAATACTCTGTCAATAGAGCGCACTTTTTTGGATAAAGTTATGTCAGTGAAGCGGCACGCTATTTGTGGTACATTGTTGGAGAAAATACGCCATGTATATGATGTAACGATGCTATATTCCAGAAAGGATATAAAACAATTCCTTAATAATGAGATGGAGCTAAAGCGTTTATTGGAGCTGACCAAAAAGACAGATGCATTTTATTTGGAAAAGCGGAATTTACCTGACACCTATACTCCTATGGGGGCATATGCTTTTTCATCTTGGTGTGAAAAATTTGATGCATTGGCAAGAAACAAGTATGAAAAATTGCATGAAATGTTATTATACACGGATAAAAAACAAGATTTTGATATTGCTGTCCGCACCTTTATGGAAATAGATAAAATATTTGCTTCCATAGGAGAGTAAATGTGGGAAAGCCATCGTAGTATGCTTTAGGTATATTATTAAACTTAATGCCAACAATCAGATGACATTGGTATCAGGTTTTGGTGATAGTGTAGGTACATTGACCCCATCCGCCTCGCGTTGCCCGGCACCGACGGTACATGTGCCAGTGGCGGGTGTGGTGATCATGTGCCTGGTACCCGAAGGGTGCTCCACCAGATGGGAAGGCACACTTTTTTGCAAAACGATATTTATTCAATAAAATTCCATGTATTGATTAATATTATTAGTTATTTTATAATATTTAATTAATAATATTTTGAAATGCGAGGGGATAATATTGTTTGCCAAAGTTTGTGGTGCAGCAACTCTTGGTGTGGAAGGCATCATTATTTCTACTGAGGTGGATGTTTGCCTGGGGTTGCCTTCGATGGAGATTGTAGGCCTGCCTGATACGGCGGTACGGGAATCAAAGGAACGGGTGAGGACTGCCATCCGTAATTCCGGTATAAAAGTGCATTCCAAAAAGGTAACTATTAATTTGGCTCCGGCAGACCTTAAAAAGGACAGCTCCGGTCTGGATCTTCCCATAGCTGTAGGATTACTGGCGGCCTATGGAATCGTTCCCGTTGACAGGCTGGAAAAATGTCTGTTTACGGCTGAGCTTTCCCTGGAAGGAAAATGCCGGGGAATAAAAGGTATTTTGCCTATTGCAGTACAGGCTAAAGCCGAGGGCTTTGAAAGTATATTTGTGGCAGAGGAAAATTCCCGGGAGGCGTTACTGGTGGATGGCCTTCAAGTTTATTCCCTTAATAATCTGGGTGAACTGGTAGACTTCTTGACGGGAAAGGAAAAGCTGGAACCGGTTCAACCCAAGGAAGAAGAGGATGATGGTGGAGGCTTTGCCGATGATTTTGCAGATGTTCAGGGGCAGTTTCAGGCCAAAAGAGCCCTGGAAATTGCAGCAGCAGGGGGGCATAATGTATTGATGGTAGGAGTTCCCGGAGCAGGCAAGACAATGCTGGCCAGGCGGATGAGCTCTATTTTGCCTCAAATGACCAGGGAAGAGGCTCTTGAGGTTACAAAAATATACAGTATAGCAGGACTGTTGAAGGGTAAGGGCCTGATAAGTCATCGGCCTTTCCGTAGTCCTCATCACACTACCTCCATGGTGGCAATGATAGGTGGCGGGAGTATCCCAAAGCCTGGTGAAGTTACATTGGCCCATAATGGAGTACTTTTTTTGGATGAATTGCCTGAATTCAGCAAGAAGGCTTTGGAGGTCCTGCGTGAGCCCTTGGAGGATAGGGTCATAACCATATCCAGGGCCCATGGCACCATGACCTTTCCCTC
>NZ_JAILFV010000191.1 GCF_024697385.1 Anaerovibrio sp. | reverse complement strand
TATTAGCTATACATAGTTTAGATATTACATGTATCAGTCGAATCTTGAATTATTTTTCATTGGATACGACATCTTTTGGGATGATGTGTTGGCGACTTTGTTTTGATGTAGCACTATGTTTTCTCATAAAGCGAAGAGCTGTTATCCGGTCTTGGTTGGGTGGACATGAGGCAGCACGTTAAGCGTAGGCTGAGAATACCTAAGCACGAGAATCAATATAGTGTCGTTACAAAGGATTATTTAACCACGCATTTTTGTAGTGTATTAAATGGATAAATCGTTGAAATCAACGGCAGAGCTTTACATCTGAAAAGTTTACGAAAATCTGGATTGAGAAAATCAATAAGTCATATATTCATCTATGGGTACGCTGCAGAGTAGACAATAGATGATATATTTTTAAAGTACATGTGGAGAGTCGTACGATGGGAAACTAAAGGTATAGTTTTTGGAGAAGTTAACTTCGAATGTTACTTGGAAGAGAGGTGAATTTAATTATGATTTGTCCAAAATGTAAAATAGATACGAGTGGAAAATATAATTATTGTCCTAATTGTGGATATAAGTTGAGAAAAGAAGCTTTAAAGTTCGATTTAAAAAAAATTGATCCTTGGATCGTTCTTAATGTATTTTTATATATTGTATTACTACTTTTTTTTATAAGATTTTTTATTATCGTCATATAATTTATAAGTAGTGGGTATTTGATACGGCGCACAGAAATGCCCGTTTTACAAAGTATTTGCACTGTTATGCAGTACATGTACATAATTATACAGGAATTTGGTCCCTTTTTAGGAATTGCAATTTTATTTATAACAGAAAAGTGGTTTTTATAGGCTGACTGGGGGGGATTCGGTCTTAGAATATTCATTTCAGTTATGCGAAACTTGACTTATTATGAAATGAGGGGGATGCTTAAAATGTGTTGACCGGATAAAAATGTATTCTAGTTGCGTTTTAACTCGAAATATTCATAAACAATATATTGAATATACCGTATATGCCTTGGTATATTCAATATTGAAAACAGTATGTTGGGAGGTAATCTTTTGATTAGAAAAGGAATAATATTGGCAGGTGGTTCAGGGACTCGTTTGTATCCCTTGACAAGGGTGGTATCCAAACAGTTGATGCCTATCTATGACAACCCAATGATTTATTATCCGCTCAGTACGTTAATGCTGGCGGGGATTAAGGATGTTTTGATTATCACCACGCCACAGGATAATGAATCCTTCAAGAATTTATTGGGGGATGGCAGTCAGCTGGGAATCAGCATTTCCTATGCAATTCAGCCCAGCCCAGATGGTTTGGCACAGGCTTTTCTGATTGGTGAGAAATTCATTAATGGGGAAGGCTGTGCGTTGGTACTGGGCGATAACATCTATTATGGTTCAGACTTGGCACAGTCGGTACAGCGGGCTGCATCTATGGAAGACGGTGCGACAGTCTTTGCTTATTATGTGTCCGACCCAGAGCGTTATGGTGTAGTGGAGTTTGACGAACAGGGCCGTGCTCTGAGTCTGGAGGAAAAGCCGGCTCAGCCCAAATCCAATTATGCAGTAACAGGGCTGTCTTTCTATGACAAGGATATTGTCGATGTCGCAAAATCCATTAAGCCTTCGGCGCGTGGCGAATTGGAAATCACAGATGTCAACAAGGTGTACTTAGAACGTGGCAGGCTGCAGGTGGAGAAGATGCGCCGTGGTTATGCGTGGCTGGATACGGGAACGCATGAATCTTTGCTCGATGCGGCATCTTTTGTGCGGACGATTCAGGCACGGCAGGGGTTGAAGATTGCCTGCCTTGAGGAAATAGCCTACCGTATGGGCTATATTGATGCGGCACAGGTGGAGCGATTGGCGCAGCCATTACTGAAGAATGAGTATGGCAAATATCTTATCCGCATGATTCAGGAATAAAGGAGTTTTTGTTGGTATGAAGGTTATTAAGACAGATATCGAAGGTGTGCTGATTATCGAGACGGATGTGTTCGGCGACCATCGCGGTTATTTTACGGAAACGTATAACAAGCCGAAGTATGAGGCGCTGGGCATCACGAATGATTTTGTGCAGGATAATATGAGTTTTTCGGCACAGAAGGGAACTTTGCGCGGCCTGCATTGGCAGAATCCGCCCTATGCACAGGCGAAGCTGGTTTCCTGCTCTAAGGGAAAGGTTATCGATGTGGCTGTGGATATCCGTAAGGGTAGCCCCACTTTTGGCAAATGGGTTTCGGTAGAACTCAGCGCGGAAAACCACCGTCAGTTCCTGATTCCCCGCGGCTTTGCCCATGGCTTTCTGACGTTGACGGATGA
>NZ_JAILFV010000176.1 GCF_024697385.1 Anaerovibrio sp. | reverse complement strand
GAATGCGTAAACATTTAATCTAAGAAACCAAAAGGGATACACCGCTAAGCGTGTATCCCTTTTTAATATCTCTATGTGATATTTTGGATATTTATTTTTGGTATTTATATTTCTTATGACCGTATCACTGCTTGATCAATTTTGATATCAGCTCATCCACCGAAATCTGACCAGGAGCACTGCCCTTTCCAATTGCAGCAAATGTCAGACATGAACCAGACTCTTTACAATTGATTCTAGAAATCTTTCCCAGTTCTCCCATAGAGATAAGAGCCACAGGTTTCGATCTCTCTATAACTTCACGCTGATTCATCTCCATAATTCTTCTAACATCAAATTGATTTTTAGGCATGGCAGCGATCTTCAAAATATCGCCGCCAAGAATCTCCATCTGACGAAGTTTTTCTTCTATCTCCATATCATGTGGAGTTTTTTCAAAATCATGATATGACATAACCACCGCAATACCAGACCTATGTGCAGCTGTGGTTGCTCTGGCAATATTATAATTACCTGCTGTGAATTCCACATCCACCATGTCCACCAGTCCGGAAGTCATAACATTTCTCATGATCAAATCCATATGCATATGAGCACGGTCATTTCTAATCTCTCCACCCTGCTCTTCACTTCTAAATGTGAACAGAAGCACTCTATCCACAAACAGTTGTCTCAGATGGCGAAGTATATTAAAAACATTTTCGGGCACTTCCACATTTCGATAATAATCTGCACGCCATTCAATAACTGACACTTTACATTCTGGATGATCCTTATACTTTTCATCCAGGCGGTCTATCTCCTTACGAATCACCTGAGAGGCAGCAAAAATCTCCTCGCCAGACGAACCATAAAGTGGTACAGCTATGCGAGGGGTTCCATCTCCAAATGTAAAATCTCTTATAGTTATTTTCTTGTCATTATTATCCACAAACATGAACGATTACCCCTGTAATAACAGCAAAAACAACTTCCATTATAGCAAAGAAGATTGCTATCTTCGGTACACTCCATTTCAGATTCTTCTTTAAGTGATCATGAAATGGAAATCTTATGTTCTTAAATAAATTTACCTTAAATACCCTTAACACTGCAAGCTTTAGTAAGCCCAATCCTCCGTCAAACAGAAATACGAATGACATAGGAATGAAAACAAATGGATGTCTTGACTTCATAGCCAGTAGCGCCAGCATGAAACCAATAGTTCTAGAACCCGCATCACCCATTAAAACTTTACTTGGATTCCAGTTATAATTTAAGTAAGCAGCAATTACAAATGCAAATACAACAGCCAACGCTGCATATATGCCAAGAATTCTGCTGAAGATACATGTAAATGCAAGCATTTCAATCACTGAAACCGTTCCACACAGGCCATCCACACCATCAGAACAGTTTGTTACATTTACAGATCCCCATATAAGTGCAACTGCAAGTATCACATATAGCACAACCGGAATGTGGAACCTTGCACCGAAAAAATTAACATTTGTAGGATTATTCAGTACAAAAACCACCGCTCCAGCAATGGCAATGATCAGGTCAAGTATTCCCTTAACCAGTTCACCCCAAGGGCTTTTTGCCGCATCATCCAGATAGCCTGTTATCATCATGACAAACATAAGAATAACATATGCATAGAACTCAGCTCCCACTGAATGCTTTATCTGGTCGAAAGGCATAAAGAACAGGGATGACACCACCAGAAAAACTATTACCATTATAAGTCCAACACCAGTCACCTTGCCATTAGAATTTTTATTAATTTCAATTTTATTTCCATTCTTATCAGTTACAAACTTCCCACCATCTCTTGGAAGAAAGCCAAATGGTTTTGCCAGCAAAAGAAGTGTCAGCACAAATGCTACTGCAGCCGCAATAAGAATTATAAATCTAGACGACATTACAGGATGTAATAGATTGTAAAACATTATATACTTCCTTATTAGAGTTTATTATTAGTGTTTATTATTAGTGTTTATTATTAGTGTTTATTATTAGCGTT
>NZ_JAILFV010000169.1 GCF_024697385.1 Anaerovibrio sp. | reverse complement strand
CGTTCCTTTTGGATTATGGCCGGGGCATTTGACCGCATGGATGTGCAGTCAAAGCTGTTATCCTGTGAAGGCCCATTTGGAGTAGGATATGCAGTGGCCCAGTTTACCCCTGGCGGTCAAAATGAAAACCGCAATATCTGCGAACAGGCTGTGGAAAAACAGCAGGAAGCTATGGCAAGGCGCCGTGCCCAGGAGGACGAATACCTGAAGCTGGCCCGCAAAAGCCTTGAAAGCTATGTTCGGAACAATAAGTGTATCGAGGTGCCGGCAGATTTGCCGGCAGAAATGGTTAATACCAAGGCCGGAGCCTTTGTGTCCATCAAGAAGGATGGACAGCTCAGGGGCTGCATAGGTACCATACTCCCCGTCAGGGAAAATCTGGCCCGGGAAATAATAGAAAATGCAGTTTCGGCAGGAACCGGTGACCCGCGGTTTCCGAGGGTGACTGAGGATGAGCTGGAGTCCCTGGTGTATGATGTGGATGTCCTGTCGACTCCTGAAGCTGTAGATAGTCCTAAGGAATTGGATGTCAAGCGCTATGGAGTAATCGTGGAAAGCGAGGACGGTCATAGGAGGGGACTGCTGCTGCCTGACCTGGAGGGCGTGGATACCGTGGAGGAGCAGATTTCAATCGCCAGCCAAAAGGGAAATATTTCCCCTGATGAGAAAATAAAGCTGTGGCGCTTTGAGGTAACCCGTCATGAATAAGGCAGCTGAGAAAATGGAATGCGGCCTGTGTCCCCATGGATGCCGGCTGGCCCCGGGTCAGAAGGGACTATGCGGTACCAGAATCAATCAGGAGGGAACCATACACTCCATATCCTATGGCCAGATTACCTCCTTGGCCTTGGATCCCATTGAGAAAAAGCCACTGTATCATTTTTGCCCTGGCAGTTATATCCTGTCTTTGGGCAGCTTTGGCTGCAATATGAAGTGCCCCTTTTGCCAGAATCATGAAATATCCCAAAAGGGCATGGAGGTCGTTCAGGGCCAGCTTTCACCCGCAGATTTGCGGGATATTGCCCTGAAAACTGCCCGGGAGGGAGGAAGCATTGGTGTAGCCTTTACCTACAATGAACCCCTGTTGAATTATGAATACCTGTTGGAGGTGGCACCCTTGCTCAAAGAATGTGGGCAAAAGGTGGTGCTGGTGACAAATGGGCAGATTATGGAAAAGCCGTTAGGAAGATTATTGCCCCATGTGGATGCCATGAATATTGATCTTAAGGTTTTTTCAGAGGATGGCTACAAGTGGATGGGGGGCGACTTCACTACTGTAAAGAACACCATTGCCGCATCAGTCCGGGCGGGAATTCATGTGGAGCTTACCACACTGGTTATCCCGGAGGTGAATGATGAGCCTGCTATGATGGAAGAGGAGGCCAAATGGATACGCTCCCTGGACAAAAGCATTCCCCTGCATCTGTCCAGATATTTCCCCCGTTATAGACTGCGTACAGAAGCAACCCCAATAACTGTCTTGGAAAAATTACAGACAGTCGCCGGGAAATACCTGGATTATGTTTATTTAGGCAATGTATAGGGCATGACAGGAATCAGGGAATGCATGCTTTTCACAGGCAGGAGAAAACTTCAGAAGAATTTTCCTTAAAAGGAAGAAAAATTTGACCAATGGCGTTATAATAGTTATCGTAGCGTTGAAGGATTGGAAATTCGTTCAATAAATCTCCAAGGCAGGAAGGATGAGATTATTGGCCAAGGACAGGTATGTTATTTTTGCCAGTGGCATTATTGTATTCAGTGTGTTTCTGGGAGTATTGGCAGGGACCATGGCAGCTACCATGGCACCACGAACTACGGATTTTGGTTCAGTGGTATCAGAGTATTTGTTTCCTTCACGGGAAACCGTAATAAGGAAGCAGGCAGCCAGGATCGTCAGTCAGATGGATTCTCGGGAAAAGCTGGGGCAGCTGGTAATGATAGGCATTCATGGCACAGATGTGACCAATGATGCGGCTTATATGCTGAAAAATTACCATGTGGGAAATATTGTATTATTTGACCGCAATCTTCAATCTTATCAGCAGACAGCCAAGCTGACCGCAGATTTGCAAAAGCTGGCGCTGGAGGATGCGAAGCAGCCGGTACCTCTGTTTATCGGTATAGATGAGGAGGGAGGTCCGGTAGTACGGGGGAGGGGAATTATTCCGCCACCGCCATCCCAGATGGAACTTGCCCAGAGGAACAATATGATGGTCATAGGCCAATGGGCAGATAAAACCGGAAATACACTCAAGGCCTTGGGGATTAATGTTAATTTTGCCCCGGTGGCCGATGTGTGCTGGAACAATCCGCGCTGCTACAGTGGGGATCCTGAAATTGTATCCAAATGTATTACTGCAGCGGCCAATGGTTATGTAAATGCCAATGAGGTTTTCGTGCTGAAGCACTTTCCGGGCATAGGCCGGGGGAAGGTGGACTCCCATAAGGATGTGTCTAACATTGATGTGTCCAAGGAGCTCCTGTTACAGACAGATTTAAAGCCATTTTTGGATATAATAGACAATTTTAGGACCCAGGATTTTTTTATAATGGTTTCACATCTGAAGTATCCACAGCTTGATCCGGATAATACGGCCAGCCAGTCATATAATATTATTACCAGGCTGTTGAGAAACGAGCTGGGCTATGACGGCCTGATCATCACCGATGATATGGAGATGGGAGCCGTTGCCAAATATGAAAGTTATCGCCAGATGGGGGTTAATGCCATCAAGGCCGGGGCAGATATAGTGATGATATGTCATGATTACAATCATCAGGCTGAGGTGTACAAGGGATTGGTGGAAGCCTATGATGCCGGCGAGCTGGATAAAAAGCAGATTGATGATGCCGTGCGTCGGGTGGTACAGGCAAAGTTAAGGTGTAATACACCACTTTGACCAATATTTTGTGGTATGATAGCTATGGGAGAAGATTCATCTTCCATGGCTATTTGTAGTTAAGTGGTAAAAACTGTTATGATTGCACGCAAGTAAAGGTTTTATGGCGTAGCTGCGCTGTTGACCTCATCCGCCTCGCGTTGCTCGACACCTTCCCCAGAGGGGAAGGCACGGGTAGTGGCACGGGTAACGGGAGTTGTACTTTAAAAAACAGGCCTGGTAACACGAAAGTAAAGTGAAAGCCTTCCCCCCTGGGGAAGCACCCTACGGGTACTAGGCACAAGGCCAGCATATAAGTCGCTGGCACATGTGCCGTCGGTGTCACAACGCACTCGGATGAGGTGAAAACTGGTTTGGCCCTACTACAGTCAAGTTTGTGCCTTCTCCTATGGAGAAGGTGGCAGCCGTAGGCTGACGGATGAGGTCTTTTCCCCTCTGGGAAGCACTCGGATGAGGTTTTATTAAAAAAATGTCCTTTTTATACACAATTTTAGGTTTATATTATTGGAGTGAGTAGATTGACTATGTTTGATGCATTTTTTATGGGCTGGCAGCAGGATATCAAAATAGCCCTATTGCCACCCTTGATGTGCGCAATATTCAGATTAATATTTATTACCTATTTTGGACCCAAGAGCCTGGGAGAATGGGGCCGCGAAAAGCTGTATCACTGCTTTCGCTATGGCTTTTGGTGGGGGATGGACTTCAACGCCTATACCTACCTTATCTCCCTTATAGCAGTCAGTCTGCCCGGAGCATTCCTGCCACAATATTTTGCCGTAGGAGATACGGTTCGCACAGCCTTGATGCTGGTGTACCTTTTTGTCCTGTATGTGTTTTTCTGGGTGAAGATGATTTTTTATTATCATTACCATGATATTATCAACAGCAATATCCTCTTTGGCAAAAATGCCGACAAGAGAAATCTGGCAGACATTTTCTTTAATCAGAATCACGGACTATGGATATTGCTGAGCTTTATACCATATCTGGCTGTCTGTGGGGCATTGTCCATGCTGGTGCTGAGCATTCCGTCAGTGGAATTTCTCTCCGTGGATAATCCATATCTGCAGTATGCCTGTAATACAGCCATGTTTTTGGCCTCCATTGCCATTTTTTATTGGTTCCGTTTTGGCGGCACCTTCCGCCACAGAAATAAGCCGGAATGGGATGAGGTCCCTACGGTGGTCAAGGAGGATGTATTTTTAGGCAAGGCCACAATGGATGACCTTATTGCCCTGGAAATTGTCCTGAAGCATCCGTTGCCGGCATTCGTCAGCAAGGATGATGAAGAAGCTAAAGAAAGCATCAGGAGACTATGCCCTGAATTTAAGGGAGATGGGGACAATCCTCTGGAATATTTCAGGCACATTGCC
>NZ_JAILFV010000159.1 GCF_024697385.1 Anaerovibrio sp. | reverse complement strand
TACAAGGAGTGGGGAAACGGCAATAGGTATGGCATTGCTGTAGAGTTATCTACCATTAGACAACAAGGGAATGTTATCACTTGTCAATCAATATTTTTTGACAGATATACCAGAATAATAATGGATATTTTTGATGATGAGATTATCGAATTATCCGATGGCAAAATTGAAGTTGTGACTCCAAATCGACCTAATGAAATTATAGACACAAATAGCCGGCCTGGTAGTGAATGGGTAAGACTCTATAAAATAATGAAAGCAAAACTGGCAGATGATAACTAAAAATATTCTATTTCAATTACTCTTTTTGCTGAAGGAAAAAAATGACATTTATAGCAGGTAGCTTGCCTGCTATATTTTTTTGCAATTTTGTTGACTAAATAACAACTGAAATGTAAAATTGCAATAAGGAAAATATAAAAATAACCAAAAAGTAAAATATAACATCTAAAAATATAAAATAAAATGGGTGAAAAATAAAAATGACAGAGGATGAATTGAAAGAAAAAGTAAAATTAATACAAAATACTAAATGCGAAAGTCAGAATTTGGAATTAAAAGCTGCTCATGAAGGATGTCCAAGACGTCTATATGATACCTTGTCCAGCTTTTCCAATCAGGACGGGGGCGGTACCATTATATTTGGTATTGATGAAAGTAATGACTATGCGGCAGTGGGAGTTTATGATATTCAGGATATTCAGAAAAAGATTAATTCCCAATGCCTGCAAATGGAGCCAGTGGTACGGCCGGTGTTGACGGTGACCGAGGTGGACGGTAAAGGATTTGTGTCAGCCGAAATCCCGGCAGTGGATATTGCTGACCGGCCATGCTTTTATCGTGGGGTAGGACGCATCAAGGGTGCCTATGTGCGGGTAGGCGACAGCGATGAGCCCATGACAGAGTATGAAATTTATAGTTATGAAGCCTTTCGGCGTAAGACCCATGATGAAGTGCGGCTGGCAGAGCGGGCCGAATTTTCTTCCTTGGACAAAAACAGGGTAGAAGATTATATACGCCGTCTGCGCATTGGCAAAACAAATCTTTCCCAGCTTTCAGATGGGCAGATTCAGGAATTAATGAATATAACCCAGAAGGGGAGAATCACCCTAAGCGCTGTTTTATTGTTTGGGCTGTATCCACAGGCATTTTATCCCCAGCTTTGCGTAATAGCTACCGTTGTGCCGGGACAACAGGTGAGTGATCTTGGCCCGGACAAGGAACGATTTGCTGACAATGAGCGTATAGAAGGGGATATATCCCAGATGCTGGAAAGGGCCATGCAATTTGTCCGTCGAAACATAAAGATAAAGACCATTATTAACGAACAGGACGGCAAGCGGGAGGATAGAGCGGAATATCCCATGACGGCGGTCAGGGAGGCGTTGCTAAACGCGTTGCTGCATCGGGATTACAGCATTCATACGGAGGGAATGCCGGTTCAGCTACAGCTTTTTGAGAATCGTTTGGAAATCCGCAGTCCTGGCGGAATTTATGGACGGATTGCTGTTGACCAGTTGGGCAAGGTTCAGCCTGATACCCGTAATCCGGTATTGGCCTCCGCCCTGGAGGTGTTGGAAATAGCCGAGAACCGCTATTCAGGTATTCCTATAATAGAACGGGAATTGGCCCGTTATGGCTTGCCGCCGGCCCAAATAGAGGACAAACGCGGTACCTTCACTATTACCTTTTATAAAAAGAATTCCGTGGCAGGGATAACAGATGCCAATAGTCAGGATAAGGACTTGCTGGGATATTGCTCCCAGCCAAGAAGCCGTAAGGAAATCGCCACATATTTGGGGATTAAAACCATCAGCTATGCCGTGAATAATTATATAAAACCTCTTGTAAAGGCCGGTAAGCTGCGCATGACGGTTCCGGACAGTCCAAGGAGTCACAGCCAGCGATATGTGAGAGCAGATTAACTCTCTTCTTTATTTGACGATAGTTTATTTGTTGTTCTATAATGTAACTTATTGAATTAAAAAATATTCGTATGGGGGGCTTTGTTGTGGAGAAATACATGCCACAAAAAATAGAAAAGAAATGGCAGGCCAAATGGCTGGAGTCCAAGGCTTACAAGACTGAAATGGATCCTAAGAAACCAAAGTATTACACCTTGGAAATGTTTCCGTATCCATCTGGAAATCTTCACATGGGTCATGTGCGCAATTATTCCATAGGAGATGTGCTGGCTCGTTTCAAGACCATGGAAGGCTACAATGTCATTCATCCAATGGGCTTTGATGCCTTTGGAATGCCTGCAGAGAATGCCGCCATCCAGCGTGGGGTGAAGCCTTCTGACTGGACATACTCCAACATGGATAATATGAAGCGTCAGCAGCGTGAAATGGGTCTTTCCTACGATTGGGACCGTGAGGTGGCTACCTGCCGTCCTGATTACTACAAGTGGACACAGTGGCTCTTTGAGCTCTTTTATAAGCGGGGGCTGGCTTACAAGAAAAAGGCCTATGTAAACTGGTGTGATACCTGTGGAACCGTGTTGGCCAACGAGCAGGTTATCGATGGACTGTGCTGGCGCTGTGACCATGAGGTGGTCAAAAAGGATCTTTCCCAGTGGTTTTTTAAGATTACTGATTATGCTGATGTGCTTTTAAAGGACCTTGACCTGCTGAAGGGATGGCCTGAGCGCGTTAAAATCATGCAGGACAATTGGATAGGTCGCAGTGAGGGCCTGGAGTTTGATTTTGAAATCCCGGCTTTGAAGGAAAAGCTGTCGGTATACACTACCCGTCCTGATACTGCCTATGGCGTTACCTTTGTAGCCTTGGCAGCAGAACATCCTCTGGTGGAGAAAATCTGTGAAGCTAATCCGGATAAGGCTGAGGAAATCAGGAATTTTGTTAAAAAAGTACAGAGTCAGTCCGATATTGAGCGTACCTCCTCGGAGTCTGAAAAAGAGGGTGTGGGCACCGGAGTATATGTAATCAATCCATTCAATGGCAACAAGGCTGAAATTTGGGTGACCAATTATGTACTGGCTGATTATGGTACCGGTGCAGTTATGGGTGTGCCATCTGAGGATCAGCGTGACTGGATGTTTGCCAAGAAATACAATCTTGATATCATCATTACCCTCCAGCCAAAGGATAAGGAGCTTCATCTGGAGGATATGACCGAGGCTTATGTGGACAAGGCCGGGGTTCTGGTTAATTCAGGGGAATTTGATGGTCAGGACATCAAATCTGCCATGAAGGGAATCATGGACAAGGCAGAAAAGGAAGGCTTTGGTAAGCGCCGGGTGAATTACCGTCTCCGTGACTGGCTGATTTCCCGTCAGCGCTATTGGGGTGCTCCTATTCCCGTTATATATTGTGAGGATTGTGGCGAGCAGCTTGTTCCTGAGGATCAGCTGCCGGTAATGCTCCCTGAAAATGTTAATTTTGAGGCCGGAGCTGTTTCACCACTGGCCCAGTGCGAAGAATTCGTAAATTGCACCTGTCCTAAGTGCGGTAAGCCTGCCAAGCGTGAAACCGATACCATGGATACCTTTATATGTTCATCATGGTATTATCTCCGTTATACTGACCCTAAAAATGATAAAATGCCTTTTGACAAGGAGAAGGTCAATTATTGGGCCCCTGTGGACCAATACATTGGCGGTATTGAGCACGCTATCCTTCATCTCCTTTATTCCAGGTTCTTTACCAAGGTGCTTCGGGATGAAGGCCTGGTGGACTTTGATGAGCCATTCAGTAATCTTTTGACCCAGGGAATGGTACTGAAGGATGGCAGCAAGATGTCAAAATCCAAGGGTAATGTTGTATCCCCTGAGGAGATAATAAACCAGTATGGTGCTGATACAGCCCGTCTCTTCATAATGTTTGCAGCTCCTGTGGAGCGTGACCTTGATTGGAGCGACGAGGGTGTGGCCGGTTCATTCCGGTTCCTCAATCGTGTGTGGAGAATCATAAGTCAGTTTGAGGACAAGATCAAGTCAGCACCGGATGATTATGACAAGACACTGCTTAACGATGCTGAAAAAGAGCTGCGCTGTGTCCTGCACAGTACCATAAAAAAGGTTACCGAGGACATACGCGACCGGTTCATGTTCAACACAGCAATCAGCTCAATTATGGAGCTGGTAAATGAATTCTATAAGTTCCAGAATGATGACAAGGTAAATGCCGGTCTGGTAAGGGAGGTTTCACTTAACCTTATGAAGATGCTGGCACCATTTGCTCCGCACATGACAGAGGAGCTGTGGTCAATCCTTATCGGTGAAGGCAGTGTTCACAGCCAGAAATGGCCTGCATATGATGAAGCAGCTACTGTCAAGGCAGAGGTTGAAATCGTACTGCAGATCAATGGCAAGGTGCGTGACCGTATCATGATTGCAACGGGAATCAGCCGGGA
>NZ_JAILFV010000080.1 GCF_024697385.1 Anaerovibrio sp. | reverse complement strand
AGCTTTAAGATGTCCCCTTCCTCTTTAGGTGGGGGAAAACAAACTACAACAGCTGGCGAGCATATCTCCCAGCTCGTTGAAACGCTAATTGGAAGATTTTTCTTCTAAAGAAGAAAAATTTGAACAATGGCGTTATAACAGATGGATAGTGCCTGTTTCAAAAAATATATGAACTGATAAATACAAATTGTTTTTACTGAAAATCAGGCATAAATTATTGCAAAGTATGGTTGAATGATTTTTATGTAATGTGGTGAGTCATTTGTTATTTGTTTTGTTGTCAATTATAATAATGACAGTGGTGATTTTAATAATATACCAGCTGTCCAATATGTTGAACCTGCATATGGAACTTTCTGCGCTTGTATTGTGTGGAGTTTTTGCAATAATAATCAATGTTCTTGCAGTTATAATAGCACCACTTTTGGATGAATTCCGTTTGTTTGTATTGTGGTTTATGGGAATTGTGGTGGCAGTAATAATTACCATATATAATTATTATTTTGCCAGGAAGGTAAATATTATGGGCCTAGGAAAAAAACTCGTATCTGGTTTTTCCGGATTTAGGTTTAAGAGTGTTGAAAACCAACAATCACTTGATGATGTGTGCCATAATGCGGATTCACAGCATAGTGAGCCGGAAACCCATATGGGTTTTTTACATAAGTTTGGGGATTTTCATTTTGCTGATATCACAAAATTTATTTCGATAGAATCCTCCATTATATATGTTTGTTATGATAAATATATCGTTAACAGAAAGACGGTACACCCTGTTGAGGCAATCATTCATGCCTGCCGTCGTAGACCGTCCCTTAAAGAAATTTCAATAAGGCCTGGTGACATTTTGGGTAAGCTGAAAGACTTTTATTTAAATAATTTTGCGCAATTTTTTTCCTGGGATTTTTTAGCAAAAAGAGCTGAAGGGAGCGAAATTACTTCAGACATTGATAAAGACTCAGAAGAAGGCCAGTCCGGATCCGGGTATGTTATGATGCTCACTGATGATAATGATCCAATCTTGCGAAGCGACGCAGATATCCGGGAGCAGAAGTCAGAAATATACGAAAACCAGTCGTTTTCAGGATCTTTGGAGACAGTTGACGGATTGCAGGGTGACAGTATTGGGGCAGCAGTTGACACACCCCCAACGGATAGTGGTACAATTAAAATTGCTGAAGAAGTGGCGGTATCTACCTATGATATGGCAGCGCAACCTGATGATGAGTTTAACTGTGACCGTATAGTTGACAATCAGGATGGTTCTGCATGGCAAAATAAAGCTTCTGAAGCCATGCTTTTGCTGAACAATATGGATACCCTTGATGATATTTTGGCATATGCTGATGAGTTAAAGCTTTCCAATCAATGGGACCTGGTTTTGATGGCGTATAAACATGCCTTGGAAAAATACGGTGATGATGATTTTGCCGTTATGCTGGTAATCGAAATCGGTAATATTTACAAGGATAATGGTCGTTATCCGGAGGCAATCAAAAGCTTTGAGCAGGCTATGACCCTGGGAGCTGTTTCCACAAAACCTCATATTTTAGCTGAGTTCAAGGATAGTATCAGATATATAAGGGCAGTATATGATGTATTACAGGCCCATAATCAGGCTGAAATGCCATTTTATGATATTCCGGGGGAATATATGCCGGCAATAGAAGCCACTTACCATGATAGTAAAATTGATAGTCAAATGTAACAATTTAAATATAATTTTAGGAGGATTTTTAATGAAAAAAAGTGTGGAAATTATTGGCTTGCCAGTTATCAGCATCACAGAGGGCCGTGACTTGGGGATGAGCAAGGGACTTCTTATAGATGCAAAGCATGGCGCTGTTGCCGCCATCATAATCGAAGATGAGGACTGGTACAGAGGCGTAAAATTGCTGCCGTATTCCTCTGTTGTTGCCATCGGTGATGATGCCGTGACTGTATTTAACAGTGAGACTATATTGACATTGGAAGATGCCGGCGATTTTGAGACCATGATGGATGCCAATATAAAGATTATCGATACCAAGGCCATTACCATGTCCGGTACAATCCAGGGCAAGGTAGTGGAGATATATATCGGTGAAGGCGGAAAGCTGGAAAAATGTGAAATTGAAGATGCCATGGGGAATCTTTCCGAGATTACCAGCGATCAGATTGCAATTTTTGGTAAGCAGGTTACAATCATTGCTTCAGAGCATGAAAAAAACAATCAAATGCTCATAGATATATTTAACAAGGAAAAGGAAGAAGAATCAGCCAAGGAACCTAAAAAGACGGCCCAAAAGAGCGTGAAGCCTCAAAAAAAATCTAAAAAAGCTGTAAAGGAAGAAGTCGAAGAGCCTGTTTTGCAGGCAGCTGCAGAAGAATCGGATGCTGATGAAATTGATGCTGACGAAATTGATGCGAACACCGAGGAAGCAGTAGCTGAGGTGGAAGAACCGGTTGAAATCGATGAAAGACAGCGTCGCTTTGTTCTTGGCAAAACAGCCCGCAGGACATTAAAAACCAAGACGGGTGTCGTTATCGTCAATAAAGGTGATGTGATAACAGATGAGATAATCCAGCGTGCTAATCTGGCCAAGATGTTTGCACCTCTTACATTAAATATTCAGTAAGAAATATAGAATGGGGGAGCCCCAGGGATGTGGTGGCTTTCCCTTTTTTATTGCAAAACAAAAGTTTTTTCTTTTTTTTGAGGAAAAATTTTCTGAATTGCGTTATAATGTACTAGTGACTTGTTTTACAAAAGAGTTGCAAACTATTCTTATGTGGCTGTTATCGGGATGTAGCGCAGTTTGGTAGCGCACTTCGTTCGGGACGAAGGTGTCGCAGGTTCGAATCCTGTCATCCCGACCATTTTTTTAGCTGTTTGGTGATTTTTATTTTAGAGGATAAATCCTCAGATTATCATTTGAAAGCAGCCTATGGAAAAATTTCAAAAATAGAGTTGTGTGAAAAACCTGGCTTGTGCAAACAGTCAGGTTTCTTATTTTTTAATTGGACTAAGACAGCACGATCGGGTTCAGGCCGGAGCTTTTCGGGAGAGGTAAAAAGTCATATTCAGGTCATGGAAAAGGTATATAATATGAATAACATATATATTCTGTTATGGGAGGCTTCTTTATATTGAAGTGATGAATTTTCTCAATCGATGGGGGGAGAAAATATGCGTTCTATTCTGGTAGTCGAGGATGATCAGGCATTAAACCGCATGATTTGTGCCAAATTGATGAAAGAGAATTATCAGGCATTTTCAGCCTTTGATGGCAATGAAGCATTGGCTGTTATGGATCGTGAGCATATAGATCTTATTATCAGTGATGTGATGATGCCCAACATGGATGGTATTACCCTCACCAAGGAGCTGAGAAGGGCAAATTATCATCTGCCAATATTAATGATTACCGCCAAGAGCCAAATGGAGGACATGGAAAAAGGCTTTGTGGCCGGGACTGATGATTATATGATTAAGCCAATTAATCTCAGGGAAATGCTGTTGCGGGTTGGCGCTCTTTTGCGCAGGGCCAAGCTTATAAATGAGAAGCAGCTGACCATTTCGGGGACGGTCCTGGATTATGGGGAGCTGACCGTAAAGAGTGATGGTAACACGGAGCACCTGCCCTCAAAGGAATTCTATCTTTTGTTCAAGCTGCTGAATCAGCCCAATAAGATATTTACCAGGCAGGAGCTTCTGGATGATATATGGGGTATGGATAAAGACACTGATGGACGGAATGTGGATGCCCATGTAAAAAAATTAAGAAAGCGTTTTGCCGATAATTCTGATTTTGAGATCATGACAGTCAGAGGATTGGGATACAAGGCTGTATTTAAGGAAGGCGGTCATCCATGAGGCGATTTCTGAAAAGTTTTGGAAAGCAGCATATTGTAATTCCGTTACGGGTGTATCATTCACTGTCGTCTATTTTGATATTTACCGTGGCATGCTTTTTGTCCGGATTGGCTGTTGTCCTTATCGGGACCGTGGGAGGCATAGAGCTAAGCCATACTGAAGGCCTTATCATATGCTGTCTGTTGACCGTTACTATCGGGGGAATAGCCATGGCCTGGGAGGCTGCCTATTATATCAGGCCTGCCGAGGATGTTGTAAAGGCTGCTGCCAAGGTTATGAACAGGGATTTTTCGGTTCAGATACCTGCCAGCGAGCATTTTATAGTTATCAAAGAAGGACAATGCCTGACGGAATGCTTCAATCACATGGTAAAGGAACTGGCCGGACTGGATAAAATGCAATGTGATTTTATTAACAATGTTTCCCATGAGTTCAAAACGCCACTTTCAGCAGTAGCAGGCATGACTGAAATCCTGATAGATGACAGCCTGGGAGATGAGGAGAGGCGGGAGTATATTGACCTGGTGCACAAGGAGGCCCTGAGACTCTCACGGCTTTCGGATAATCTTCTTCGCTTGTCCAGACTGGATAATCAGGATCTGAAAATCAAATGTGAACCTGTGGATTTGGACGAACAGGTGCGTAAGTGCCTGATTATGCTGTTGGAAAAATATATTGATAAAGGACAGGAGCTATCCATTGAGCTGCCTGCCCTCACCATTGAAAGCAATCCGGACATGACCTGGCAAATCTGGTTAAATCTGCTGGATAATGCCATGAAATATTCTCCGATGGATACTACAATCTACGTATGGGGACAAATCTCAGGAGATAAGGCAGTGGTCCACATTCGCGACGAAGGGAAGGGCATTCCTCTGGAAAAACAGGAACATATTTTTGACAGATTTTATCAGTGTGAGGAGTCCCACAAGGAGCAGGGAAGTGGCCTGGGGCTGGCCATAGTACAGGGCATGCTTCATTGGCTGGGCGGCTCTATAGAGTGCAGGAGTACAGAAGGGCGGGGAACAGAAATGATTGTTACCCTGCCGGAAAAATATGGAAAGGTGGATGTGTTGGATGATCAAAACAAAGAATGAAATATCCAGGGAAAAAACAATAATTAAGACCAGTATTATCGGAATAGCAGCTAATTTGTTCCTGGCAGCCTTCAAGGCCGCAATAGGATTTATGAGCAACTCCATTGCCATAATGCTGGATGCGGTAAATAATACATCTGATGCAGCAAGTTCCCTTATTACAATAGTTGGTGCAAAATTGGCCGGTAAGGCTCCGGACAAGGAGCACCCCTTCGGTTATGGCCGCATTGAATATATGAGTGCTATCATAATATCTGTTATCGTATTTTATGCAGGTGTTACCTCCCTTATAGAATCAGTAAGTCAGATTTTGGAGCCGGAGACGCCGGACTATAATACAGTGTCTCTGATAATCGTAGCAGTGGCAGTGGTAGTAAAGATAATCCTGGGCCGGTATGTAAAATCCGTGGGTGAAAATGTGAATTCTGATGCCCTCATAAATTCCGGGGAAGATGCCAAGCTGGATTCTGTTATATCCGCTTCTACCCTGGTGGCCGCAGGAATATTTTTGAGCTTTGGAATATCCCTGGAAGCCTGGCTGGGTGCCATCATCTCCCTGGTCATTATCAAGGCCGGAATCGATATGCTGAAGGAGACAATTTCCAAGATTTTGGGTGAACGCAATGACCCTGAGCTGGGAAAAAGCATCAGAAAAACTATAGCGGGTTTTCCTGATGTGCGTGGTGCCTATGACCTGATATTGAATAACTATGGCCCTGATACCTGGCAGGGATCTGTTCATATAGAGGTACCTGACACATATGATTCAATCCAGCTGGATAAGCTTCAGCGTGATATCATGGATAAGGTATATGCAGAGCACAATGTCCTTTTGACGGCAATTGGAGTATATGCTTTTAATACCAGGGATGAGGAAGTCATCAAGGTTGAGAAAGCAGTACGGAAGATAGTAACATCATATCCTTATGTCCGTCAGATTCATGGATTTTATCTCAACAAGGAGGAAAAAACAATCCGGTTCGATCTGGTCATAAGCTTTAATGTGGACGACAGATATGCTGCCTTTGATGAGGTTGTGGACCATGTGAAGAAGGAATTCCCGGATTATAAATGCCTGATATTTATTGATACTGATTTTGCCGAATTTTAAAAGCTCCACCGCAAAAGGTCACATTAAGGTCATATTTATGTGATACACTTCAGGGGAATTGTCGGGGGATACTGTATTCTGTGGGGCGGTATATTATCAAGCAGACAGTTTATCCTATCCATGGTTAGTCAATCCTGATAATAAATAATTATTTTTTCAGTAAATATTAGGAGGTTATGTTGGATGAGTGATGAAGAACTTGTTAAGGCATTTCATGCTATGTGGGGGAATTTCCCGGAACCGGTCATGATTATTCAGAAGAGCAGAGAGGTGATGGCTGTCAATGATAAAGCAGCCGCATTTGGGCTTAAGGTAGGGATGAAATGTTCATCTGTAGGTACACCTGAACAGCATAAGGGCTGCTTGGCCAACAGGGCAGCAGACAATAAGGAAACCGTGGCTATTACCTATGAAGGGCCTTTTGGCAAGTCTTACGGATATTGGATTCCTCTTGCAGATCGTCCGGAATGGATGCTTCATTTCGGTGTAGGTTCTACATTTGCCTATGAGGAAACAAATATTAAGCGGTAATCTTTTTCCTTGAGGATGAGATGCTATTGAGTAGATTTTAACGGTAAGTGTGTATGGAAAGGAGTAGGAACAGTATGCAGATAAAAGCAGTAAAACTTTATGAGAATGGTTTTATGACACAGCCATTTGCTATGGGCTTGGAAGATGGCGAAGATAAATTTGACAAAAGTGTCAAATATCGTAGCTCTTTGCAGAATTTTCTCATTGATACCGGAAACGAAGTTATATTGGTAGATACGGGTATGCCTTTAGAAACCCCTGATATGGTGGCAGACCCTGATGCATCGATCTATCTTGGCTCAAGAATAGACGACTATGTGACTGCTCTTGAAAAATTGGGATATAAAAAGGAGCAGGTGTCCAAAATCCTTGTTACCCACAAGCATCCGGACCATACAGGTGAATTGCGCAGCTTCCCAAATGCGAAAATATATATTTCCCGGGTAGAGGCTGATGCCATGGACCTGCAGGGGGATAATGTGGTTCGGGTGGACTTTACTGACGGTGCTTATGAGAATTTTGATAAATGCCAAAAAATTGCCCAGGGCGTATATTATGTATTTGCACCTGGTCATACCACCGGCAACAGTGTTGTTATCGTAGAAAATGAGGGACTTCATTACATCATTCATGGTGATGTGACTTATACCGATGAGGCCCTATATGAGAATAAGCTGTCTGTGGCTACTGAGGACAAGACTGCTGCCAGGGATACCCTGAACAGGGTCAGGGCTTTTATTGAAAAGCATCAGGTAGTATATGTATCAACCCATACACCTCTAGGCTATGAAAATCTGGAAAATAAAAAGGTCGTAGACCTTAAGAATATGCCGGCGCCGATTCCTCCATCAATGGATTATGCAGGACAGGAAGCCTCCGGGAAATATATATGCTCCATATGCGGGTATGTATATGATCCGGCTGTAGGTGATCCGGAGCATGGAATACCTGCAGGCACAGCCTTTGAGGACCTTCCGGATGACTGGAAATGCCCTCGTTGTAAGCAGGGAAAGGATAAGTTTAATAAGGCATAAAAAATGTTCAACACTCCCATCTGAGGTATCATATCATTTTGGGGGTGTTGTTTTTTTTCATCAACAGGCGGTATGGAGAAGCCATTCAAAGGGGAAAATTATTCTCAACCTGATTGTTCCTGTATGGGATATTTGTAATAAATTTCATATAAAAATTGATTTTGTATTTTGTAACGATGTACAATGATATCATAGGGCGTTTTGTGTAAAAAGTATTAAAAAATTTATTGATATATTATCTTCCCGGTAGAGAAGGAGACGAAGCCTATGAAAAAAGTTGATTCTTTACAAAAGCAGGTCATAATTTTTTTGGTACTAACCATGACTGCTGTAATAGGATTGTTGTGCTTTGCCGCCTATGAAATTGTAGGAACATCAAAAGACAAGGATATCGCTATTGCCATGAATGCCCGTACTGCCACTGAGGGGGAGCGCCTTAATCAGGAATATATCCGGTTTGAGGATGCAATAACCCATATGGTGGGCATAGCCAATCTGTATGTTACCGATATTGATGATGTTAAGGATCCGGTGAAAAGAGCGGCAATCACCCAAAATATTCAGAAAGTGTTTTCCAGTGTTTGCAAGACCACCAATATGTCGCTGGGGTATTATTTTGTTTATGATCCTGACCTGATAGGCAAGCAGGATGGTTTTTTCTTCACCAAAAGCCCATCAGGTAAGATGGAATCCCATGAGCTTACAGTAATAAAGGATTATAATCCGGATGATGTGGAGCATGTAGGTTGGTTTACCCTGCCAAAGAAGGCACAAAAACCTATTTGGCTTGAGCCTTATTTCAATAAAAATACCGGTCATTTCATGATTACATATGTAGCACCAATATATGAGGACGACCAGCTTTTGGGTATTGTGGGCATGGATTTTGATTTTGAGGCGCTCCTTACCCTGGTGGATCAGATAAAGTTCGGTAAAAGCGGCTATGCCTTTTTAAAGAGCGGGAATGGTGATATTCATTACCATCCAAATGATTATTTTGCCAACAAGGTTCATGGTGATTCTGTAATCGATATTACCGAGGCCACTATTGAGCCAAATGACACAACTTCCGGAAATTCACTGATTAGATATCAATTTAATGACGAGGATTATGTCCAGAGCTTTATGACACTCAGGTGTGGATTGAAGCTGGTGCTTTGTGATAATTATACGGAAATGTACAAGGACCGCGAGGATCTGGTTGCCCTGGATATAATCGTCATAGTATTCTGTGGTATTTTGCTGCTGCTGTTGTTCAGTCATTATACCCGGCGTATGATGCAGCCGATAAAACAGCTGACCAAGGCCATAGGGCAACTTAAGGATGGTGAGGATGATGTGGATATTCCGCAAAATGTTTCTGGCGAGATTGGGATATTGGCCCAGGGCGTAGCCATGGCAGCGGCGGCAATTAAGGAAAAGAGAGAGCTTAGTGCTTCGGCTTTGGCAGAACAGAACAGAAAGCTGGAAAAGGCCGTAGAAAAAGCCCGCCGTGCCAATAAAGCCAAAAGTGATTTCCTTTCCAGGATGAGTCATGATATCCGTACTCCGATGAACGCCATAGTAGGGTTGGGCCTTATTGCAGAATCCAATAAGGATAATCCTAAAAAGCTGTCGGATTGCCTGAGAAAGATATCTACATCCAGTAAATATTTATTGAGTTTGATTAACGATGTTCTGGATATGAGCCGTATAGAGAGCGGCAAACTTAGCATTACCAAGGAACAGGTTAATATACCGGAGATTATTGGCAGTGTTGTTGCCATGGTTGGTCAGCAGCTGGAGGCCCATCAGCATCATATGCAGGCTTCAGTAAGCGATATTGAACATGAGGTAGTAATCAGTGATGCCCTGCGGCTGCAGCAGATATTTATGAACCTGTTGAGTAATTCCATCAAATATACTCCTGATGGTGGTAAAATCAGCATCCGTGTAAAGGAGACCAGCGTATCTACTACAAGGAGTATCTATAGCTTTATCTTTAAGGATAATGGAATAGGTATGTCCATGGAATTCCAGGAAAGGCTGTTCCAGCCTTTTACCAGGGAGCAGGATGACCATCAGACTGAGGTGAAGGGCACAGGCCTTGGAATGTCCATTACAAAAGCCATAGTCGACCTTCTGGAAGGTCAGATTCAGGTCTCCAGTGCTATAAATGAAGGTACGGAAATTACAGTTTCAATAGACCTGGAGGTAGTGGAGCAGGAAAATAGGGAAAGTGTTCCTGCCAAACCTTTGGAATTTTCGGAAATCAAATTGCCTGGCAAGAGAATTTTGTTGGTGGATGATATTTCCCTTAACCTGGAAATAGCAGAAAATATTTTGGGTATGACCGGTGCCGAGGTTGACAAGACTGCCAACGGCAGGGAAGCCCTTGAAACTGTCCGTGAAATGGGCGAAGGGTATTATGACATGATATTTATGGATGCCAGAATGCCAATCATGGATGGATATACAGCTACCAGGAGCATCCGTGAGATAGGAACGGAATATACCGTTAATCTGCCGATTATAGCCATGAGTGCCGATGTTTTTGCTGAAGATGTGGAGCATTTTAAGCAGTGCGGCATGAATGATTTTGTGGCCAAGCCACTGGATATGCACGCCTTAGCCATGGTGCTGCAAAAGTATCTGTTGTAAAAATAAAGACTCCTCCTGAGATGGGGCTGTATTTACAGCTTTGGTCCCGGGAGGAGTTTTTGATTTCCGTCATTATGTTTAAAGATTTATTTCACCCCAGCGTTTCAATTCCAATAATATCGGGATGATGCTTTTTGCCTTGTCAGTAAGGGAATATTCTACACGCACAGGCATTTCGTCGTACTGCTTGCGGTGTACCATGCCATTATCCTCCAGCTCCTTCAGGGAATTGGCCAGCATGGTATTGGTAATGCCATATACCGACCGCCTTAAATCACCATAGCGCACGATTTCATCCTTGTCTATAACGCAGAGTATCATGATTTTCCATTTGCCACCAATGATGTTCAGTACTTTTTTCAGGCCACAATCCTCGCCGGCAATATTGTCGCATAGAGTTTCCTTCTTTTTCATATTGTTACCTCCCGGGTAGTTTTTATTTTATGCAGAAGTTGGTATTCAGTGGAATTATCCCTGGTAAGATTTTTCTGACCAGATAAATAAAAACTGCGTACTTGATATATTTTTCATACCATATATAATATAACTATCAGCTGAGAAATACAATAAAAAATAAAAAAATTAAAGGTTATGAGGTGGATAATATGGAATACAAGTTTACAGAAGAAAATTTTGAGGCAGAGGTTATTAACAGTGATGTTCCGGTTTTGATTGATTTTTATGCTGACTGGTGTGGCCCATGCAGGATGATGGGGCCGGTAGTCGAGGAACTGGCAGAGGAGTATGACGGAAAAATTAAGGTGGGTAAGGTCAATGTTGATCAGCAGCCACAGCTTGCCGGCAAATACGGAGTGGCCAGCATACCTTATTTTGCATTTATCAACAAAGGAAAATTCTGTGATGATGAATTAGGTGCCGTACCTAAGGCAGTTCTGGAAGAAAAAATAAAAGCCATCCTGGGTAAATAACGGAGTTGGAGTGATTTCTGTCATTAACGGCACAGAATGCAACCTGTAATTCTGTTTTGCAATCTGGTGGCACTGGCACCCATTTGGTAAGCGCATCGCGTACTAAAAGACAAACCGGTATAGGAAGGAGGCAGGTAAGATGATATATGATGCTGCCATTGTAGGATCAGGCCCGGCAGGCTTGTCGGCAGCAATAGTCCTGAAAATGAGAGGGAAGAGCATTATATGGTTTGGCTCGGGAGACATGAGTCAGAAAATCGAAAAATCGGCAAAGATTTCCAATTATCCCGGCTTGGGTACTGTAAGCGGTCATGAGCTGAATAACCGCTTCAAGGAGCATATCAAGGAGCTGGATTTGGAGATAAATGACCGTCTGGTAACAACCATATCCAATACCGGAAATCGTTTTATGCTCTTGGCCAACAATGATGTTTTTGAGGCTAAGACCTTGCTTTTGGCCACAGGTGTGGTGGCAGCCAAGGAGTTCCCGGGAGAAGCTGAATATCTGGGCCGTGGTGTCAGCTACTGTGCTACCTGTGATGGATTTTTCTACAAGGGAAAAACCGTGGCAGTATATTGCGCCAACAGCAGCTATCTTCCGGAGGTTTCATATCTTGCCGGGGTGGCCGACAAGGTGTACCTTTTTTCTCCTGACCGTAATATCTCCGTTAAGGAGGCCAATGTGGAAATACAGCAGGCTGGTTTTGCCGGTATCCAAGGGGATAAAAAGGTTGAAGCAGTGGAGCTGAATAATGGTGAAAAAATTTCGGTGGACGGAGTGTTTATTCTCCGCAATGCCATTTCGCCTGCCAAGCTGCTTCCGGGGCTGGAGATGGATGGACCGCATATAACTGTGAACAGACAGCTGCAAACCAACATCAAAGGCTGTTATGCCGCCGGTGATATTACCGGCCGACCGTACCAGATTACCAAGGGTGTTGGTGAGGGTAATGTGGCAGCTCATGAGATCCTGGAATATTTAGCCAGTGAAGCTGCAGAGTCAAAGTAAAAGCTTGTGCGTGTAAAACTTAAATTGTGTGTGTAAAATAAAAACCAGTCGCAGGAGACAATCTGAGTGATTACTCCCTGATGACTGGTTTTTTAATTATGGTATTTAATTTTGCAGCAGGAAATCAGATTTTCTCTGAATTGATATACAGGCTGTATCCATTGCGGTTTATTTTATTTAAATCGCCCTTAAAGCTGGTGATGTAGGTATCTCCTGTCAATGTCCAGCTGCTGGTATCGTCAAGGGATACATTTATTTCACCGGCCTTGGTGGAAATGGTCTGTCCCTTGGCATTGGTTATCTTTCCACTGATTGCCCCGGTGTAAAGGGAACCTTTCTTTATATTCAGGTTGAGCTTGGAATTGTCACCCACAAGTATATCGCCGGTCATGGCCTGATGGACAGTGTTGACTGTGGCTATGTTTGCGCCACCATGCCAACCATCATCGCATACAGACAGCAATACCTGATTGGTGTCCTCGTTGGCAATATGTACATTGTCCAGGTTTATGACGGCATTGGTATTGGTGACATGAAATACATGTCCGTTTTTATTTGTCAGGCTGCCACCATTTACATTGAAGAATGAGGTGCCGCTGTTGGAATCACCGGAAAAGGACTGATAGAGCATTATCATGTCATGAAAGGTGGCGTTTCCATTGCAGGCAGTATTATTGGCAGTCATATCACAGTTGTTAAGGGTGATGGAATTAAGTCCCTCTATACATACACCCTCAGAAAGAGTGGACTCCAGGGTGGCGTTGGATACGGTAATATCCGCAGTGGAATAAATCGTAGGTGAGCCCAGGCCGTTGGAGGTATAAGTGCCACCGTCAACCTTTATGGTTCCGCCACCACGGTCACTGCGGATAGGGGCTGAAGACTGCCCGTTGGTAGTAACGGACAGATTATAGGCTTCGGTAATACCGCCGCCAGTGGTCATGATTCCTCCGGAGCCACTGCCGGAGGTAGTGATTTTCGTATCCCGGATTATGACTTTTGTGCCGTCGCCGGCAGTGCCGTTTTTACCTCCATTTCCGCCATAGGAAAAAATACCATTGGCCCCTGAGGCGTTGGAGGTAATGGTGCCACCTGTGATGGTAGTAGTACTACCGCCCTTTACCAAAACCGAGGCGTTTTGACCATAAAAATTGCAGTTGTCCCGGCCATCTGAATTACCGGTTTTGGATATGGTAGGATTGTTAATGGTAACATTTTCAGCAGTGTCAATCATTAATGCGCTTTTGTCGGCAGTATCACTGAAATATGTACTATTTGACTGCACTGAAGATTTGGCAATTTCCGTGGCCGCAGAATACTGGACCTTTTTGTTGCTTCCTGGAGCCCCATTAGGAGGGGCTCCATTAGGTGGATTGCCGTTAGGAGGATTGCCATCAGGTGGAGCCCCATTAGGCGGGTTGCCATCAGGTGGAGCCCCATTAGGCGGGTTGCCATCAGGTGGAGCCCCATTAGGCGGGTTGCCATCAGGTGGATTGCCATTAGGTGGATTGCCGTCAGGTGGTGTCCCATTAGGTGGGTTGCCTTGTGCCTGTATGCTGTCAGATTGCTCAGTGGTTGACTTATGAGGCTTTTTTGGCGGTTTTTTATGCTTATTTGTTGCTGTTGATTCATCCTGTTCAGACAGATTTATGATGGTATCTGAACTGTTGTATGCCGCATTCACAGGAGATATGCTGTTGTAACCGATAACTGCAACAGCAGCAGCCAGAACGCAGGCCAATGCTTTTTTGTTATTCATGCTTCTTACCTCCCTTGAGATTATGCTGTTATTTTAAGGCAAAAAAATAAACAGAATTTAAACAAAAAAGTTATATTTTATAAATTTTTTTTAAATTATCCTGTGGCGAAATACGACTTATGAGCCGGAGATGAATTTTTCTTGCCAGGATATTATCCTTTATGTTACAATAACACTACAATTCTCATAGGAAAGTGCAGGAGGAGTCTGATCAGCTTCGGGCTTCGTCTGCGCTTTTTTTGTGTATAAAAAAGGAGGCGTAAAATGGAAGTTTTAGCAGGGATTATTTTTATTTTTATGTACATGGTGATTGTATCTGAAAAAATTCATCGTACAGTAGCAGCAATGTTAGGTGCTACCTCAATGGTGCTGTTGGGAGTCCTGTCCCAGGAAACAGCATTGCATCACATTGATTTCAACACACTGGGACTGCTGGTGGGCATGATGGTATTGGTAGGGGTTACCAGTCATACAGGATTGTTTGACTATGTGGCCATAAAGGCTGCCAAGGTGGCCAAGGCAGAGCCAAAGCGTATTTTAATATATTTGGCGTTGATTACAGCGGTGTTTTCGGCATTTTTGGACAATGTGACCACGGTGCTGCTCATGGTGCCGGTCACCTTCAGTATTACTCAAAAGCTACATCTGAAGGTAATGCCATTTCTGCTGACTCAGATCATTGCCTCAAATATTGGCGGTACGGCAACTCTTATCGGTGATCCGCCTAATATTATGATAGGCAGTGCCGTAAAGGAGCTGACCTTTGTGGCCTTTATTGATAATTTGGCACCTATAGCCTTTTTAAATCTTGTGATTGTCATATTCATTATGGAAATTATTTACAAGAAGGGACTGCATACCACACCGGAATTGCAGGCAGACCTTATGGAGATGGATGAAAGCAAGGCCCTTAAGGACAGGCGTCTGCTGAAAAAGTCCCTGTTTGTACTGGGACTGGTTATTCTGGGGTTCTTTACCCATGCAATTACCCATATAGAATCTTCAATGATTGCCCTGGCCGGTGGATTTTTGCTGCTGTTACTGGCGGGGGGCAGCCATCATTTGGTAGAGAGTTCCATGAAATCCGTGGAGTGGGCTACGATATTCTTCTTTATCGGTTTGTTTATAGCCGTGGGCGGATTGATTGAGACCGGTATCATAGGTAATTTGGCTACTCAGGCCGTGGAGCTCACTGGTGGCAATGTGACAGCTACCTCACTTTTGGTGCTGTGGCTCAGTGCACTGGTATCGGCTGTACTGGATAATATTCCGTTCGTTGCTACCATGATTCCACTTATTCAGAACATGGGAGCCATGGGGGTAAGCAATCTGGAACCTGTGTGGTGGAGTCTGGCATTGGGTGCCTGCCTGGGCGGAAATGGAAGTCTGGTAGGTGCTTCGGCCAACCTGATTGTGGCCGGAATGGCAGCAGAGCGAGGGGTAAAGATTACCTTCATCAATTATCTTAAAATCGGTTTTCCAATCATGATTTTAACAATTATTACATCCACAGTTTATATTTATTTCAGATATTTAATATAAAGTAAGCGGCAGGGCAGTTGCTGTGACCAGGGAACTCAGGGCTAAAGTGTATTTTTGCCTTTAATTAAGGTGCCGGGAAAATTCCGAACTCGCTTCGCTCAGACACGGAATTTTTTCCGGAATTCCAGCATGCAAAAATCCACTTCTTGACGCCCTTCCTCCAATGGTCACATCATCCTGCCCTGCCTTTGGATGATGCAATAGGTTTGATGGCCAGCGGCAGAGTTATTAAAATATGTTCTGTTTATTTGCAAGTGAAGGATGTGCCTTCTCCAGATGGGAAGGCACACTTTTTGTATAAAGAAAACCACGCGATAGTCGCGTGGTTCAGAAAAGCTTTAGCTATGCGTCCTAAAACAGGAAAACTCCTGATGTGTTAGTATTATATCGTGACCTGCCAGTTACGAAATATAACACATCAGGAGGACAT
>NZ_JAILFV010000014.1 GCF_024697385.1 Anaerovibrio sp. | reverse complement strand
CATTGTTCAAATTTTTCTTCTTTAGAAGAAAAATCTTCCAATTAGCGTTTCAACGAGCTGGGAGATATGCTCGCCAGCTGTTGTAGTTTGTTTTCCCCCACCTAAAGAGGAAGGGGACATCTTAAAGCTCGTTATTTTTTCTTTTTCTTAGGCAGCTTGGCTGAATCCAGGAATTCCTGATATCTGGATGTAGGCCACTGCTGGAAGGTTGCCAGCCCTGCATTATAGAAGGCAATTCCCATTGGACTAAGTGTCGGATTATCCAGGAGGGTAATCTCAAAATGACCACCGAAGGCACCCTTCAGATAAGTTTTTATCATCTGATTGCTGGCGACTACCACATCATCAAATTTGCCATCACCATTTGTATCTACATCCAATTCCTTGGCAGTAATGGCATACATACCATATCTGTTATCCCCCAGATCAACTACACTGGCATCCGCATAATTAAATTTCTTACAGAATTTTTCAATAGTAGCTCTCTTTTCTTCCTCAGGCAGAGTCCCCAGATTATCAGGTACATCAGCTTCATCATAGGCATTGATCAATATAATCCATGCCTTGTTGATATCAGTTGCAGTCCCATGAAAAATCAACACATCTCCCTTGGCAGTATCATCAAAAAAGCTGGCAGGAACTACCTCCGGTTTACCCGGGCACATTATAGTGTAACCATAACGCTCACTGGTATACTTGTAAGGAAGCTGCACCTGAACAGTAGTATTTTCATCTATCTTTGGCGCTTCTCCCTCCTTTGGTGCCGCAGCATCTGCAGGAGCCTGCTCGGCAGTCTGTGCTGCAGCCGGTGCAGCGGCAGGAGCAGCTGCTGTCTGAGCCGTGTCCCCGGTTGCAGCTACAGCCATACCAGGTATTACTGCAACGGCGCTCATCAGCATTACTGCAAAAAGTTTAGACATAACATTTTTTATAATCATATTTCCCCTCCATCTTACAAAACAACATCTTTATTTGTGAATCATTGTAATTTCGTTTTTTGAAAAATTAATGAAAGACTCATTAAATCCAGATTAAACCGAATATAATAATCGGGACATTGAGGATATTTATTTCAGGTAATCCAGCAGCATGGTCAGGGCCTTATCAACCGCCTGTTTTTTTATTTCCTGTCTGCTGCCTGAAAATACATTTTTGGTGACCTGATTACCCTTGCTGCCAGCTACCGATATGTACACAAGCCCCACCGGTTTTTCCACGCTGCCTCCACCAGGACCGGCAATTCCTGTAATACCAACACCAATATCGGCACCCAAATGGGTACAAACCCCACCGGCCATCTCTAGGGCAGTTTCGCTGCTCACAGCTCCATCCCGCTGCAGGGTTGCTTCCTGAACCCCCAGTTGGGCTTTCTTGACCTTATTGGAATATGCGATCACAGAGCCTACTACATAATCAGAGCTTCCCGAGACATCCGTCAGCCTGCTTGTCAAAAGCCCTCCGGTACAGGATTCGGCACAGGCTATTGTCAGAGAGGCATCCATCAGGCCCCGTCCAACCAATTCCTCCAGGGGAATATCTTCTGCCAGTTCTCCTACAAGGTCCTCAGTAAAACCTTGAAGAATACGGACCTTGACCATGTCACCCACCTGGCTGTGCAAATCCCCTTCGATATATATCTGATCGTCCACATCATCAGCCTGTCTATAAGATCGGCCAAAAGGCATGCCTTCGTCGGTATGGCCCTCAACGATAACATCCAGCACCTTCCCCTCAAGGCTTTCATTGATTTCCTGTGAAATCAGGCTCTGTATAGCCTTGAGACTGTGATAGCGGTCCTGCATCACATCTTCAGGAACCTGGTTGTCCATAAGTGCTGCCGGAGTATCCTCCTCCTGGGAATATGTGAATATTCCCACATGATCAAACCGCTGTGCAGTAATAAACTCCTTAAGTTCCTCAAACTGCTCATCTGTTTCCCCCGGGAAGCCCACAATAAATGTGGAGCGTATTACAACTCCCGGAATGCGATCCCGCAGCTTTTGCAGAAGCTCGACAATCTGTTCCTTGGTATCCGGCCTGCGCATATTGCGCAACACCTGATTATTGGCATGCTGCAACGGTATATCAACATACTTGACTACCTTTTCTTCAGCAGCCATCACATCAATCAGTTCATCATTAAAAAATCTAGGATAGCAATACAAGGTCCGTATCCATTTAATCCCATCAATCCGGCACAGCTCCCTCAGCAACCGGGCCAATTGAGGTTTTCCGTAAATATCGTGACCATAATTGGTCGTATCCTGAGCTATGAGTACTATTTCCTTGACGCCTTGGTCTGCCAATCTTCCGGCTTCCTGAAGGATATCCTCGACAGTACGGCTTCTGTAGCTGCCCCTGATGAGCGGAATAGCACAAAAAGCGCATCTGTTGTTGCAGCCCTCAGCGATTTTTATGTAGGCAGTGTGCTTAGGAGTGGTTGGTATACGAGGAACAGATGCATCATAGATAATTTCACCTTCACCTCTTACCACCACCCTGTTGCCCTGCAGTGTTTCATCCAGGACCTCACCTATACGGTTCCAGGCCTCTGTGCCGATAATCCCGTCAGCCTCAGGCAGTTCATCCAGCAGCTCCTGACCGTAACGCTGCCCCAGGCAACCGGCAATTATAAGAGCTTTACAGTGTCCCTTGTCCTGCTGTTTATACTCTGCCATGCGCAAAATAGTATTTATTGATTCTTCCTTGGCAGACTGAATAAACGCACAGGTATTCACGATCAGTATATCTGCCTCAGATGGTTCATTGACAATTTCTATATTTTTTTCCTTGATAAGTCCCAGCATAACCTCTGTATCCACAAGGTTCTTGGAACAGCCAAGGCTAATAAATCCAGCCTTCAAAATAACCTCCTGTTTTGCATTACGAGCCGAACCGTACTTCCTTCAACCAACGGTCAAGCATCTGTCGGCGCTGATTTTCAGGATAATCAGCCAGTTGATTATACAATACAACATTCTTCCCGGAAAACTGTCTGGCAGTCATCAACGAGGAATTGGCCGGCATAAAATAAAACCCATTTTCCTGCATTACCTGTAATGGAGCATCTGTCAGCATCCAATTCAAAAACTCCCTGGCATTATCAGCATGGGGTGAATTAATCATCAGTCCAATACCAGTAAGAGTATAAGCAGTACCCTCCGCAGGATAAATCACCTTCAGGGGATAACCCTCGCCAACATAGCGCAGGACCTCACTTTGGACAGCAATTGAAATATCCGCCTCTCCCATACCGGCCATCCTGGCCGGAGTGGAAAGATATTTTGCATATTGTACCACCTTTGGGTGCAAAGCCCTCATATATTCCAGGGCTCTTTCCTCCCCATACTGTGCAACCATGAACATGTATATGTTGGAAGCATTATCAGCTGCCATAAAATCTGTGATTCCCAATCTATAGCTGTTTGGGGCCGCCAATTCTTCCCATGAATTCGGGATGTGCCTGAGCTTTCGCATATAGTCCTTGTTAATGCAAAAAACAACAGGATCATACCATATGCCAGTCCAAAAGCCATGATTATCCTTAAAGGTATCCCCCACTGAATCGCCATATTCCGAAATATACGGCTGCAGCCAACCTGCACCGGCAGCCCGCCTTAGAAGCCTGCTATCCGCAATCACGAGATCAGCCTTTCCCGGAGACTTCAGCTTGGATTCAAGCTCACTTTCCGTCATCGGAACAAAATTTACCCGTATATTATTGCTTTTTGCATAGGTATCGGCAATACATCTCACATTCTCAGCCGGAAGTGTTGTATATACAACGATATGTCCCCGTATTCTGCTGTCGTCATAATGATTATCTCCCCCGGAAAAATACAGGGCCCCAAAAATGGACAGCACCATAATTACGAAGGAGCTGATCAAAAGAACAGAATATCTTTTCATAGACTACACACCATCACTTCATATAAGAAAATCCTGCAGGAAAATATCCCTGCAGGAATCGCAGTCATAAAGCCATTGTTCAAATGTCTCCTCATTGGAAGAAACATCTTCCCAGCAGCGTTTCAACAAGGCGGGATATATTCCTGCCACTGTTATGGGGTGCTTTCCCCAAATCACAGAGGAAGGTGACATCTTTAACCTCGTCAGAAGATGTTATTTGTTCTGGCGCATCCAGACAGGAATATCAATTCCGTTTGCCTTATAAAAATCCTGTTTAGGAACGCCAATTTCTTCAGCACTCTGAGAACTCTTGCCAAACACTGGAACTCTCATGCCATTTGGCTGGGAATCAAGTTTTGGAAGTGATAATCCACTGCTGCTCTGTTCGGATTCAAAATTCGTAGCTACAACAGTAACACGAACAGTATCGCCCATAGAATCATCAACAGATACACCCCAGATGATGTTGGCATCCGGATGAGCATCTTGTGTAATGCTCTGACTGGCCTCATTTAATTCCATCATATTCAGGTGTGATTGTTCGCCAATGAAGTTGATTATTACGCCTCTGGCACCGCTGACTGAAACCTCCAGAAGTGGAGAATTAACTGCCTCACGCAGAGCCTGCATTGGAGCATTGTCGCCTGATGCCTCCCCGATACCCATCAGGGCCGGGCCGGCATTTTGCATTACGGCCTCCACATCAGCAAAATCAAGGTTTACATAACCTGAATCATTTATAAGATCAGAGATACTCTGAACGCCCTGACGCAGTATGTCATCAACGCTCTTGAAAGCATCAATAAAGGATGTGGTCTTTTCAATGATACTTAATACCTTCTCATTAGGCACCGTAATAATGGTATCCACCCGTTGACGCAGCTCAGCGATACCAGCCTCGGCACGCTTGGAACGCATACGCCCCTCATATGAAAATGGACGGGTCACAACACCAACTGTCAGAGCTCCCTGTGATTTGGCACATTCTGCAACCACCGGAGAGGCACCTGTACCAGTACCGCCACCCATACCAGCAGCAATGAATACCATATCAGCACCCTTCAGGGCTTCCATGATTTCGTCACGGTTTTCCTCCGCTGCCTTGGCACCTACATCCGGGCGGGCACCGGCACCAAGACCACGGGTAGCTTTTTCACCGATTTGAATACGGGTAGTAGCCAAAGACTTTGACAAAGCCTGTGCATCCGTATTAACAGCAATAAAGTCAACGCCCTTTACCCCGGCATTAACCATGCAATTGATGGCATTGCTTCCACCGCCACCAACACCAACTACCTTGATGACAGCCTTGCTGTCACTCTCAAAATCATCAAACTCTATTGACACTAAAACAACCCCCACATATATATTTTAGCTCACAAAATTTTCATTACACCAATACATATAGAATTATATCATTTATTGTTTTTAAAATCTATAAGAAATAAAAATGAAATTAATGCTTTTGGAGCCAATAATGGCGTATAGCGCCTAAATTGTTAAATATTCTCAGTCCAAAGGCCAGCAAGGCTACGTAATACAAGTCCATCCCCAGCCTGTCACCTACATAAACCAAAAAAGCTGCCAACAGGGCATTTGTAAAGAAGCCTGTAATGAATACCCGGTCATCAAAATTGCCGTTACAGGCTGCCTTCAGCCCACCAAATACAGTATCCAATGACGCCATCAATGCTACAGAAAAAAGACCGGAATAACCAACAGGAATGCTCCATGGCACCACAAAGCCCAAAAGCATGCCAATCAGGAGGCCGATAACTGCATAAATCATTTTGACTCCTCCTCCCTGTTTGAGGTAACAGCCAGCTTATATTTGCTGCTTGCCTTATATGCCGGTATCCAAACATTATCCACAGGCTGTATATTCAGCTTTATTCCCCATACCTTCAGGGAATCAGCCACTCCACCACGCATGTTGATGGCGTTCATCAGATTTTCCTTTTCGCCGATGGCCCTGATTTCAAAAGGAGGTGCTGAACGGACATTATTTACGGAAATAGTAGGTCCCGCACACCTGATTTCAGAATTTGCCGTAAGGCGCTGACCATTAATTGATATGGCTTCCGCTCCGGCGGCCCGAAGCTCATTCACTACCTTGAGTATATCCTCATCATGTACCAGATACAGATTGGGATCATTTTCCTTTTTGGCTATTTTACCACTGTCATCAATAGTAAGAATTATACCCGGTCCTTCCAGGGCACTCATACCGGAAATCATCAAAATATCATCATTGATCTTGTCATTCTTTTCGGAGCTGGACAATCCCTTTAGCTCCCTGATTTCGTCCTCCAGCTCCTGATTTTCAGATTCTACCTGATGTAATCTGGCAGACAATTCCTCTACCCGCTGAAAAGGCAGGGAAGCACGGGTATCCTGAGTACTTCTGAACTGAATGGCCAACATAAAACCCAGAACTATACAGACACAGACAATAGATATTTGTCCTTTATCAATACGCATAGTTTCCCCTCCCCACCTTTTATTCCTTGAACTTGATGGAATAAGAGCCATCAAATCTGGCATCTATATAATCAATCGGATACTTCGCCTGTTTTATCTCTTTATTCACGCTCTCAGTTATTTGCTGCTTACTGTCAATAGAGTCAAGATTCCCCAGCTTAAGCTGAACAGGCCCCCTCATGTAAATCGTGACATTGTCAGTATCAGCGATATTGATTTCTGAAATATTACCTGTAGTTTCATGATGAAGCTTATCCAAAAAATTCAGGACGGCATTGATGTTCGCATTCTCCACAGTATCTCCCACAAAAAGCGAGGATACGGACACACCACTGATAATCGGTACAGGAATATCAGTCAGTGTCCTATGGGCATCCAGTATAACGCCACCCCGGCCAAGCTCCAAAAATCCGTAGTCACATTTAATCATGGCCAAAGGGACCCTTTCCACTACCTGAATCTCCAGGGTACTTGGGAAGGCACGCCGGACAATGGCTCTTTCTATCCTTATATCCTTCACCATGGTCTGCATTATGTCATCGATTTTAAGCTGAAAGAGATTTTCGCCCATGTTCACGCCGGAAATCCGGCAGACCTCTTCCTCTGATATATAATAATTACCGCTTACCTTCACATGCTTCAATACAAAAACAGGTGACAGGGCTATAGTAATCACCACCAGAAACAGAATTAATACACTCATCAAAGTGACTAATACCTTATGTGATATTACTTTTTTCTTCGGTGTATCTACCTTTCCTTCTTCCAATGTGTATTACTCCTTAAATCCAGCCAACTGCAATATTTTTTGGCACAGGTCAGGGAATTCAATTCCAGCTGCTCTGCCGGCATCAGGAACCAATGAGGTTTCTGTCATGCCAGGAACAGTGTTCACCTCTATGGCATAAGGTTTGTCATCATCAGTATTCAGCATAAAATCAACCCGGGCCACGCCACTGCACCCGCAGGCCGCAAAGGCCCTGCAGGCTATTTTCTGCACCTGTTGAGTAAGTTCATCAGCTATAGGTGCAGGAATTATATGCTGGGAACCGCCAACCTTGTATTTATTTTCATAATCATACCAGCCTGTAGCCGTGGTAATTTCAATGATAGGCAGGGCCTCCTGCTTTTCTTCATCTCCGAAGACGGCCACTGTCAGCTCCCTGCCCTTAATAAATTCCTCAACCAATATTTCCCTGTCATACTTAAAAGCCTCTTTCAAGGCAGCATCCAGCTCTTCAGGAGCATTGACAATAACTACACCAATACTCGATCCCTGTGAGGAAGCCTTGATTACTACCGGAACAGAAAACTCCTCGAGAATTTCCTGAACCAGATTGCGCCGTTCGTACTCAAAGACAAAATATGTACGGTATTTTGGAGTAGGAACTCCTGCTGCATGGAAGAAATGCTTGGTGGCTACCTTATCCATGGTGACTGCAGAGGCCCGGACCCCTGAGCTGGTATAAGGAATCCCCAACATATCCAGGGTGCCCTGAATTATTCCATCTTCACCAAACTTACCATGAAGTGCGTTAAACACGATATCAGGTTTCAATTCCCGAAGCTGATCCACAAAGGTATCCGGCACAAGCTCCAGCCCTACCACATCATATTTTTTTGATTTCAGGGCGTTTAATATGGCATTTCCACTCCGGCGTGACACTTCAGCCTCACTGGATGGACCACCCATTACCACAACTATTTTATTGCTCATCATTAAGCTCCTATTTTCATTTTAATAATTCCACCAGTTCCTCACCGGATTTTACAATATCCCCGGCCCCCATTGTCATAATCAGGTCTCCCTCCCGGGCGATGGACTTCAGGTAGCCGGCTATATCAGCCTTGTCCTTGATATAAACAGTTTCTTGCCCGGTCTGTTCAGCCACTTCCTTGACCAGAAGCTCACCATCAATTCCCGGTATTGGATCCTCCCCGGCAGAATAGACATCCGTCAAAATCAATATATCAACTCCCGCGAAGCAACTGCCATATTCCTTTTGCAGCAACTGTGTCCTGCTGTACCTGTGTGGCTGAAATGCACATATCAACCGTTTTGGCTGTGTCTGTCTTGCTGCCTTGATGGTTGTGGCAATCTCTGTAGGATGATGTGCATAATCATCGACTACCCATATGCCATTAGCTTTTCCCTTTGTCTGAAAACGGCGCTTAGCTCCATTGAACATGGTAAGCCCTTCCGCCATATGTCTCACAGTCAGCCCCATCACAAGCCCGGTTACAATACATGCCATGGCATTGAGCACATTATGTCTGCCCGGTACATTGAGCTTGACACTGCCAAGATTTTCACCCTTGTGAAGGACATCAAAGGAAGTCCCCATGGCATCAGCCGTGATATTCCCGGCCAGATAATCGGCATCTGAATCTATTCCGTATGATACTACCCGACACTTTACTTTATCGGCCAAATTCCTGATATTTTCATTGTCAAAGCAGACCACAGCGCAGCCATCTTCCCGAATTTGATTCATGAACTGCTGAAAAGCCTTTATTATATTTTCCATGGAACCATAATGGTCCATATGATCATTTTCTATATTGGTAACCACACCTATGTATGGATAATATTTCAGAAAAGTACCATCGCTTTCATCCGCCTCTGAAACCAGGTATTCACTTTTCCCCAGCTTGGCATTACTGCCGAGATAATCCACCTCGCCACCAATAATAATGCTTGGAGACACGCCCTCATAATCCAGTGACACGCCCAGCATAGCCGTAGTGGTTGTCTTACCGTGGGCACCTGCCACTGCAATACCCTTGGAATTATTGATCAGAAACGCATTAACATCGGAACGGTGCAGTCTTTTCAGCCCCAACCTTTCAGCCTCCCGGACTTCAGGATTATCCTCCCTGATTGCACTGGAAACCACAATTGCCTCTGCTCCATCAACATTTTCGGCCCTGTGACCAATGAAAATCCTGGCCCCTAATTCCCGCAGGGTTCCGGTCATAACGGATTCCTTCATATCAGAGCCTGAAACAGCATATCCCTTTTCCACCAAAATTTTGGCCAACGCACTCATGCCTGCGCCGCCAATTCCTATAAAATGAACCTTATGAATGCCATTAAGCACTATGATACTTCCCTTCAAATTAATTCTTTTTCTTATTGGCCAATTCCATGATAATATCCGCAATGACCCCGGCAGCTTCCGGCCGTCCCAGACTGCGGCTGGCCACTGACATATCATGCAGGACCTGATTGTTGAATAACATTTTCTCTATGGCTGCAATCAGTATATCAGAATTCAGGTCACTGTTCAAAATGACCTGAGCGGCACCTGCCTTTTCTACAGCCCTGGCATTGAATTCCTGATGATTTTCAGCAGCATAAGGATAAGGTATCAATACTGCCGGAATCCCCTTGGCTGTCAATTCAGCCAATCCCGTGGCCCCGGCCCTGAACACAGCCAAATCCGCCACTGCCATAGCCTGAGGCATGTTATACAAATAAGGAAAAACCTTGATATTATTCCACTTGTTCAGATCCACCCCGGCATCGGCAATCCGCTGAAGTATATCATCATATTCCCCCTTGCCGGTTGCATGGAGAATCTGTACCACCTGACTGCCGGCAAAATGCTTCAGCACTCCCACCATGGCACGGTTAATACTGCGGGCTCCCCGGCTTCCACCGGAAACCAGAAGTGTTTTTTTCTCCGGATCCAACCCAAAGGCTTCATAACCCGGACGGCGCTCGGTATTAATCACCTCATCGCGAATTGGATTACCGGTAAATACCACCTTGTCCTGAGGGAAAAATTTATTGGCCTCAATAGCTCCGGTAGCAATCCGCGAAACGAAATGGGACAAAATCTTGTTGGTAATCCCGGGAACAACATTCTGTTCCTGAATAAGGGTAGGAATACCCATGAGACTGGCAGCCATTAATACCGGGCCACATACATAGCCTCCGGTCCCAATTACCACATCCGGCTTATATGACCTTACAATACCTGCAGCCTTAAAAACTCCCCGAACAGCCTTCAGCACCCGTATGAGGTTGACCGGACTCAGACTGCGCTTAAAGCCCTGAAGATCAACTGTTTTAAAGGGAAGACCTTCCTTGGGTACTATATCCGCTTCCAGGCCGGTGCTTGTCCCCACATAAAGTATCTCCAGATTATCTATTCTCTTTTTCAACATCCGTATAATGGTTATGGCAGGATAGATATGACCTCCGGTGCCACCACCAGATACTATTATTCTCATTTAAGCAATTCCTTTACCAAATGTTTAAAATCTCTACCGCGTTCTTCATACCCGGTGTACATATCAAAGGATGCACATGCAGGTGAAAGAAGAACAATCTGAGGTATGCCTGAAATCTCATGGGCAATTTCCACAGCCTTTTCCATGGAATATCCGGCCTCATGGATATGCTCCTGAGGATACCCTGCAGCAAGAGCTTCCTGCTTAAATCTCTCAGTAGCATCCCCAACCAGGATAAGCTCATCAACCTTTTCCTTTACCAGCGCCATGAATTCACTCAAATCAGTATGCTTGTCATCACCACCGGCTATCAGTATGAGATGACCATCAAAGCTGTCCAGGGCCTTTATGGAAGAATCAGTGTTGGTCGCCTTGGAATCATTGTAATATGGAACGCCATTAACCGTAGCTACAGGCTCTATACGATGCTCTACCGGTTCAAAGGCCTTCAGTGTCTCAGTGATTTTTGGAATTCTCACGCCTCCCAAAAAGGCTGCTGCAGCAGCTGCCAAGGCATTTTCCACATTATGTCCGCCCTTGATTTTCAGTTCATCAGCACGGCACAATTTACAGGTCTGTCCCTGCCATGCAATAGTCAACCATCCATCATTGAGAAAGGCACCTTCCTTGAGGACTTCCTTGCGGCTGAAGAAAAACACCCGGCTTTTAGCCCTGTTTGCCATATCCCTGGTCTTGTCATTATCGTAGTTAAGGACCAAATAATCACTGGAATCCTGATTGGCAAACATCTTTTCCTTCATCTGCTGATAAACCTCCAGGCTTCCGTGACGAACTACATGGTCCGGGGTGACATTCAGCTCCACAGCCACATGAGGTCTGAACTTGGTGGATGCCTCCATCTGATAGCTGGAAATCTCCGCTACAACACAGCTGTTCTCACCAGCCTTCAGCGCCTCCTCACAAAGGGGAATACCAATATTTCCTCCTACCCCGGCATTTGGATATCTGGTGCGCATCAGCTGCCCAAGCAGTGTTACAGTAGTAGTCTTGCCATTAGTTCCTGTAACAGCAAAAATAGGTGACTTGGCCAGTTCATAGGCCACCTCCACCTCGCTGGTAACAGGTATGTTTCTTTTATATGCCTCCTGTACCAAAGGAATCCGCACCGGCACAGCAGGCGACAGGATCACCAGATCAACTCCCTCCAGCTGAGTGCTGTCCTGCTTTCCAAAAACCAGCTTGACCCCGGCATCACGAAGCTCCTGTAAATCATAAGTTATATCTGCTTCAGCCTTGGAGTCACTCAAGGTCACATCTGCTCCCATTTTTTTTGCTATTTTGGCTACAGCATTACCACTTATACCTACACCTATAACCAAAACCTTTTTACCCATAAAATCCATACCATTCATCTCCTACAAATTGTAAATTCAGGCACCTAAAACAAACAGTGCTAATCCTGCCACTCCCGCTATGAAACCGACAGTCCAAAATACCCATACAACCTTTGTTTCTGACCAGCCCTTCAATTCAAAATGATGATGAACAGGACTCATCAAAAAGACTCTCTTGCCGGTACTCTGGAAGGATATAACCTGAATTATCACCGATAATGCTTCACAAACAAACACAAAACCTATTACAGCCAATAGGATTTCGGTATGTGTAAGAATACCAACGGCTGCCATGACACCACCCAGTGCCAATGAGCCGGTATCACCCATAAATATTTTTGCCGGATGATAATTAAATTTCAGGAACCCCAGACATGCTCCAACTGTAGCAGCTGAAAGCACGGCCAGTTCGGGCTTTCCCATGGCTGCACAGACCAGCATGTAAAAAAAGGCCGCCACGGCAACAGTGCCGGATGCCAGGCCATCCAAGCCATCCGTCAGGTTAACCGCATTGGTGGTTCCCACCATAACAAAAACAAGTAAAAAGTAAAACAGAAATCCCAAATCAATATTTTCGCAGAAGGGAATCCATAAATCATTCTGCAGGCCCCCATAAACCGCCACCAAAACAGCAATTATAAGCTGTCCCAGAAACTTCTGGCGGGCCTTGAGCCCAAGATTCTGTTTCTTTACAACCTTGATGTAGTCATCAATAAAGCCCAGAATAAAGTGCCCTACCACCACAAACAAGGCCAAAAACAATTCCAGCGTCCATTGGGCAAAAACCAAGGTTGCCAGGACCAGACCCAGGATTATCATCAAACCACCCATGGTAGGAGTACCGCTTTTGGCCTGATGACTCTGGGGGCCTTCCTCCCGAATGCTCTGACCGAATTTCAGTCTGTGAAGCTGGGGAATCAGCACCGGGCCGGCTCCCAGGACCAGAATAAACCCCAAAGCCAATGCAAAGAGCGCATTCATAGGCAAAGCTATATCAACACCCGCTAATGTAAATTCCAAACCCATTCCTAAAAAAGCCTCCATATTACAGCAAATCTATTATTTCTTCCATTTTCATGCCCCGTGACCCCTTGAAAAGAACAGTATCACCAGGCTCAAGGATTTCCTTGAGCTTACGGGCAGCCTCATGGTGGCTGTTCACATGAACAACCTCCTTCATGCCGGCTGACAAGGCACCATTGGCTATTTCCTGCCCCATAGGTCCAAAAGCTATCAGGGCAGCAGCACCACTTTCCGCTACCTGTCTGCCAACCTTCCGGTGGGCAGCAACAGCCAGATCCCCCAGCTCAAGCATGTCTCCCAGGACAGCCACACATCGGCCCCTGGCAACCTCAGACATGGTCTTGATAGCTGCCTCCATGGACATTGGGCTGGCATTATAGGCATCATTGATAATATTATATTCACCAAGCTTTTTAGTCTCAAAACGCATTCCGGTCATCTGAACAGCTGCCAGTCCCGCCTTGATTTTGTCTGCATCCAGCCCCAAAGCATATCCTGCCGCAATAGCAGCAAGTGCATTGGAAACATTGTGACGCCCAACCATTGGTAGCACAAGATCAGCAACAGGGCCATCATTACCCAGACGGCATTTAAAACAGGTCTCTGACTCATCACTGGAAATATCCATGGCCTTTATGTCAGCATCCCTGTCAATACCAAATGTGATGACCCTTACTCCATCCCTGCATTTGGCAGCCATAGCTGCGGTATATTCGTTATCATTATTTAAAATAACAGTCCCTCCGGCAGGAACAGCCTCTACCAGCTCGCCCTTGGCCTTGGCGATATTCTCCATGGACCCCAGAAGCTCCATATGGGTTTCACCCACATTGGTCACTATGCCAATGGTAGGAGCAGCAATAGGTGCCAGGGACGCAATCTGTCCCAAACCACGCATACCTATCTCCACTACTGCTGCCCGATGGCTTTCATTCATATTGAGCAGTGTCAGGGGAAGACCTATCTCATTGTTAAAATTCCCCTGGGTCTTCAAAACCGGAAAGGCAGCCGATAAAACCCCAGCTGTCAGGTCCTTTGTGGTGGTTTTTCCGTTGGAGCCTGTGATTACCAGTACTGGTATATCAAATTTCATACGCCAAAAATGCGCCAGCTTCTGCAGCGCAGTCTGCGTATCACATGCAGCCTTGATTACAGTCCCCCCATAGGTATCAGCTGTATTATATTCACTGCTGACCAGGACCCCACCGGCACCTTTTTTCAGGGCATCTCCAACGAACTCCTCACCGTTGAAGCGTTCACCCTTTAGGGCAACAAACAAGGCTCCGGGAATAATTTTCCTGGTATCGGTAATAACATCAGAAAAACAGGTCGCTCCCTGCTCCAATACAGTTATCTCCCCCAGGGCATTTTTTATATCATCCAAAGAAAATTGTGGCATACTCATTCACCTATTTTTCCTTTAATAGCTTCCATGGCTACTTCTTTATCGTCAAAATGAATCGTTTTGTCCTTAAGTATCTGGTAATCCTCATGACCCTTGCCGGCAATAACAACAATATCACCCTTTTTCGCTATATTCACGGCATGGAAGATAGCCTCACGGCGATCGATAATTGCTTCATGCTCCTTATCTCCGGCTGCCTGCTCCACACCTTCTACCACCTGGCCCAAAATAAAAGCTGGATCCTCTGTCCGTGGATTGTCCGAGGTAGCCACAATAACATCAGAAAGCTCCGCTGCAATACGCCCCATAATAGGCCGCTTGGTTCTATCACGATCACCACCACAGCCAAAGACCGTTATGATACGGTTATCACAAATCTTACGGGCAGTATGAAGAATATTCTCCAAACCGTCAGGAGTATGAGCATAATCAACGATAACAGCAAAATCCTGTCCGCCCCTTACCAGCTCAAAGCGCCCAGGCACCCCGGTAAACTCCTCCATGGCTGCCTTGATAACAGGAACAGGTATCCCCTCAGCCAATGCCGCACCAACAGCTGCCATAACATTGTAAACATTAAAAATACCCGTAATTTTCAGGTCCAATGGCAGGGTGCCAAACTGGTGCCTTATATCAAAACGAGTCCCATCAGCAAGCACCTGGATATTCTCGGCACGAAGTACCGCATCATTGTCTATACCATAGGTTATATGTCGGCAATCAGCATGCTCAAGCATAACCCTGCCGGCCTCATCATCAATATTAACCACCGCAGTCTTGCCATTTTTTACATTGTCCCTGCGGCTGACACTGTCAAACAGCTTCGCCTTGGCCGACCGGTAATTTTCAAAGGTTTTATGGTAATCGAGGTGATCCTGGGTGAGATTGGTAAAGACCACAGTATCAAATTCAACCCCGGCTACACGATCCTGGTCGAGAGCATGGGAAGAAACCTCCATGACCACATAATCCATGTTATTTTCCAGCATCCTGTTAATGGTAGCCTGGAGCTCAACCACATCAGGGGTAGTATTATGGATTGGAAGAACCTCATCCTCAATCATTATCTGGATAGTACCTATCAGGCCAACCCTGAAGCCCATTTTCCTCAACATGGACCGGATCATATAGCTGATAGAGGTTTTCCCGTTGGTCCCGGTAATACCGATTACCCGCATGCGTCTGGCTGGATAATCATAAAAAAATGGCACAATTACCTTGAGTGCCTTGGAAAGATCAGGCACCAGCAGGACATCCATACCTGCCGGCATCGGTGCATCTTCATTATCGGTAATGATTGCCACTGCACCTTTCTCCCGTGCCTGGGGAATAAAGGTATGGCCATCCACATGGGCTCCTGCTATGCAGGCGAACAAGGTCCCTTCAGTGACCTTTCTGGAATCATGTTCTATATCTTTAATCAAGGTATCACTATTTCCAATAATCTCGGCGCCTTCAACCAGCTCCGCCAATGCTCCTAATGTCTTTTCCATTGGAACCCTCCTACTTAATATCATAACTTAACTAACTTATTATAATACCGAACAAAAAAAAATGAAAGCATATTATACTTTCTTATACATTATTAGCGAGAAGTCTATAAGGAGACCTCAGTTTGACTTATCATACTTTTGGGTTGATTGCCGCCATCCGGTCCGTGCATACTCTATATCTATTGCCGGATAGAGGCCTATAAGGGGACCTCAGTTGCCCTTGGTCCTTGGCAAGCACAAGCAGCAGCGCAGTGCGAGCCTAGTACCACTAGGGCAATCTGTCGTGAGCGCAAGCGTGCCCCGTTAGACCTCCATCCGGTCCGTGCATACCTATATCTATTTCCGGATAGAGGCCTATAAGGGGACCTCAGTTGCCCTTGGTCCTTGGCAAGCACAAACAGCAGCGCAGTGCGAGCCTAGTACCACTAGGGCAATCTGTCGTGAGCGCAAGCGTGCCCCGTTAGGCCTCCATCCGGTCCGTGCATACCTATATCTATTTCCGGATTCAGATCTACCAAAAAAGGAATAAAAATTGGCAAAAAAAAAGTCATCACTATAAAAATGATGACCCTGGGTAATATAACAATAACACGGTGAAAGACGACCCCATCCTCACGGACAGAGTAGCTATTTTTCAGGCAGAAGCTATATCCCTCACCTTGAATATCACTAATTTTTTTCACGCATTTTAAACGATTATCTGGCTTGTTCTCCAGCGAAATAAGCACCCTGTGGAACAGTCATCCCCAACTCCTTCACAGCTATTTCCTTTATTCTGGAGTGTGCCTTCATTCTGGCATTTTCAACACGCAAGTTTTCATTGCTCTTTTCCATCATCTGTGCATCACTACGAATTTGACCCAGCTCATATACTTCGCTGGCCAACCTGCTGCTGGCAATTAGAACAGAGCCACACAGCAGAGTCGCTGTTAAAAACAAGGCGATTGCTTTTCTTTTTAAAGGATTTCTTTGAATATTTCTCTTCACTATTTTACGGTGTATCTTGATTTTTTCTTCTGAGGGCAATTCATCAAAATAGTCCTCATAATAATCCTCATAATACTCCTCATTCAGTTGTCTGGCTGGCACAACCGTTCCCTCCTTTCTGTGCTTAAATTCACATAAGATAAATCATCTATAGTTTTACAGCAATTCTCAGCTTAGCACTCTTTGCACGGGAATTGCTCTCAAGTTCACTTTTTGATGCCACAGCGGCCTTTACCAATAGCTTAATTTCCGGTTTATGGTTACAAACACATACCGGCAATGACGGTGGACAAATACAACCACTGGCCATTTCCTTTAACACATTTTTGGCAATCCTGTCCTCCAGGGAATGAAAGGTAATAATGGCTATCCTGCCGCCTGGCTTAAGATGCCTTACTGCACTTCTGAAGGATTTTTCCAAAATCCCCAGCTCATCATTAACCTCAATTCTCACTGCCTGAAAAATCCTTTTTGCAGGATGACCGCCCTTACTGTTACGCACGGCAGCCGGCACTGCTTTTTTGATAATATCAACTAACTCACCGGTAGTCTCAACAGGACCGTTTTTTCTGGCATCAATGATAAACTGGGCTATACGCTTATACCATCTTTCCTCGCCGTATTCCTTGAATATGCGGCAAAGCTCCTCCATGCTGTAACCATTGATTATGTCATAAGCAGAAAACTCTGCCTGCTGGTTCATTCGCATGTCAAGAGGTGCATCCTGCATGTAGGAAAAACCGCGGGAAGCAGTGTCAAGCTGGTAGGAAGATACCCCCAAGTCAAAAAGGATACCATCAACAGCCTGTACCTCCTGAGCCTTGAGAATATTGTCCAGATTGGAAAAATTATCCCTGACTATATCTACACGACAATTGCATCCTGCCAGCCGTTCACTGGCAGCGGCAATAGCCGCCTCATCCTGATCGATCCCAATAAGCCTTCCATCAGCATTAAGTCTGGCTGCTATCCTTCCGGAATGACCAGCTCCGCCGAGAGTACAGTCAACATAGGTTCCGGATAAATCAGTGATTAATCCGTTGACCGTTTCCTCAGGCATAACACTTATATGATGAAATTCCGTACTCATTGGCAACCTCATATTCCCAGATCGGCCAAAGTCTCTGCAATGGCTGAAACTGCAGGATTAATCTCCTCATTATACTTGAGCCATTCATCCTTGCTCCATACCTCAATGCGGCTGGACACCCCGATAAGCACTACATCCTTCTGGAGGGAAGCATGCTGCCTAAGGGTGGCAGGGACCAAAAATCGACCCTGTTTGTCAAGCTCAACCTGACGGGCTCCGGCAAAGAAGAAACGAACAAAGGCACGGGCCTCAGTCTTGGCTAAAGGCAACTGACGAAGTTTGGCTGAAAGCTGTTCCCACTCTGACTGTGCATAAATGAACAGACACCCATCCAGGCCCTTGGTAACAATGAAGCTGTCTCCCAATTCCGCGCGAAAATCAGCCGGTAAAATTACACGGCCCTTAGCATCTATTGAATGCATATATTCGCCCATTAACATGCTCCATCACCACCTTGCAGGAATATTCTACCACATCCACCCACTTTTTTCCACTTTTTTGAAAAAATTTCGTAAGCCCGCGTCAGTATTGACTTCCAGCATCATATCAGACATCATGAAAGTACAATTTTACAAATTTTTTTTGATATTTATCAGAATTTTTTCATTTTGGTGGTGTAAAGTGGGTGCCTTCACCCAAAAGTAGTTATCATGTATTTCAGACAACAAAAAAGCCTTCGGAAAAAACCGAAGGCTGATACATACAATGCAGTTTCCGAGACAAGATTCACATAGGGTCAGCTGTCCATCATCAGATGAGCATCAGCATTTTCACTGCACAAATCTCATTTTATAACGCAGTTGTTCAATTTTTTCTTTTGGAAAAAGAAAAGACTTCCGATTGGCGTTTTACCCAAGGGCACTAGCTATGCACCGCACGAGGTGGGAGATATGCTCACCACCTGTTAAAGATTGTCCTCCACCTATAGAGGAAGGGGACATCTTAGACCGAGTTATTTTTTTATCCATCCATCCTTGTTTACAAGGGGCAAATACTGAATTCTTTCCAAAAAATCCTTGTTGGTATTTTCAGTGTGAAAAATCGGCACCCGTTCCAGGGCATAAACATTGCTGTTGCGGTTTACAGTATCGTACCGGATGGTAAACGCTCCCTTGTAGCCTGCGTCCTTTACCATCTGGGCTATATGCAGGTTGTATGTCCCTGTAGGATATGCAATATAATCCGCTTCCTTGCCCAGTTTATCCTTTATGGTCTCCTTGGACCGGACAAGCTCCTCCATAATCTGCTCATCGCTGGCCTCAGTCATCGATTTATGGGTGACTGTGTGGGATTCAATAGAAAATCCATTAGCCTCCAAAATCCTGGCCTGATCCCAGGTCATGTAATTCGGATATTTATCCAAGAAACTGGTTACAACGAAAATAGTGCCGACAAAACCATATTTCTGCATTATAGGATACGCATTCACATAATTATCCCTGTACCCATCATCAAATGTAATCAGCACAGGATTTTCCGGCAGCTCTGCCCCATTGGCAACAAACTCATAAAGCTGATCCGGAGTAATGGAATGATATCCATGCTTTTGCAGCCACTGCATCTGTTTATCAAAATCATCGACCTGAATCGAAAGGGAATGAAACACATTGTCTACCTTGTGGTAGTTGATGACCATTACAGCCCGTATATCATTGCCGACCTCGTTTTCCGGCACCTTTACCTGCGGCTTTTTGCCACACATGACTATAATTGCCACCGCCAGGACCAAAATTCCTATAATTATATAAATTCTGTACTTTTCTATAAACGATTGAACGTCCATCATTATCCCGCCACCTTATTTTTAAGAACCCATTTATTATACATTTTTTTTCGAATTAATTCACCTGTTTTTCATGAATTAGTACATTTTTTATGATATAATCATCTAGTAATTTCGTATATAAGGAGGTTTTTGATATATGGCTATTACGAAAGATATGTCCATTATGGAGGTAGTAACAAAATATCCTGATACAGTTCCTGTATTCATGGAATCCGGTATGGGCTGCATCGGCTGTGCTGCAGCTCATTATGAAAACATTGAACAGGGTGCTATGGCTCACGGTATTGATGTTGACTCCCTTATTCAGGGACTGAACAATGTAGTAGGAGAATAATTTTTCCCGCCAAAAAGGGACTTTCTTCAGATTCAATCTGTTGAAAGTCCCTTTTAGTATGTCTATATTCCTATCGCAGATGGTCCGGTCCAAAGCTCATTGGCAACAAAGCCTCCAGCGTGGTCTCAATATAGTCCTCCACGGTCTTGGCCAATATAATTTTCATGGTATCCGGAACCGCAAATTCCCGCATGACCTGCCTGCATACCCCACAGGGCGGACAGTATTCATCAGTTTTGCAGTCACGGCCGCCTACGATTGCTATAGCAATTATTTTTGCCTCCCTGTCCTCGCTGACAGCCTTGAAAATTGCACACCGCTCTGCACAGACAGTTGCCGAATAAGCCGCATTTTCAATATTGGCTCCGGTATATATCTTACCGTTGCTCATAAGAACCGCCGCTGAAACATTAAAGCCGGAATAGGGGGCATAGGAATGGCCTATATTCTCAAGAGCAGCTGTTATAAGCTCCTCCCTGGAGAAAGGCCCTTGATCCAATCCCATATTTTCCTCCCGTCATACCTTTATATTTTGGGCATTTGCCAGGCATTCCCTGGTCTCCTTTACCAGAGCTTCAATAATATCGGCCATCGGTTCCACCCGCTTCAATGGGGTCAGGCTCTGTCCTGCCTGTATCATGCCGTTTTCCATATCCCCATCAACAGCAGCCAGCTTATTGGTCCCGGTTGCCAGCTTAAGCAATTCATCCTTTGTTGCCTTGCCGGAAAATTCCAATGCCTGGTACTCCTCTGAAAATTTGTTTTTCACTCCCCGGACAGCGCTCTTAATGGTCTGCCCCGTCACGATGGTATCAGTATCTATCGCCTCAATCAGCTTCTGCTTCATATTAGCATGAACAGGACATTCTTCAGCAACCAGGAACCTGGTTCCCATCTGAACTCCTGCTGCTCCCATCAGCAAGGCAGCTGCAATTCCACGACCATCGGCAATTCCTCCCGCCATTACCACCGGGATATCAACCTCAGGAATAACCTGGGTCATCAATGCCATTGTGGTAAGAACACCAATATGACCACCGGCTTCCATACCCTCAACCACTATGGCATCAGCATTATTCTGCTCCAATCTTTTTGCCAGCTTAACATTAGGAACAACCGGTATTACCTTAATTCCGGCCTTATGCAGCGGCTCAACAAATGGTACAGGATTACCGGCACCCAGGGTTACAAAGGCCGGTTTTTCCTCACAGATAACCTCCAATATTTCATCCTTGTTAGGTGCCATCAGCATTATGTTTACACCAAAGGGTTTGTCAGTCAGCTTCTTGGCCTTGCGTATTTCATCACGCACATATTCCGTAGTGCGACCGCCACAGGAGATTATACCAGCACCGCCTGCATTTGATACGGCAGCAGCCATTTTGGCATCAGAAATCCAGGCCATACCTCCCTGAATGATAGGATATTTTATTCCAAGGACATCACATATACTCTTTGTCATATCAGCACCTCCATAAAAATCTGCAAAATCTTACCTTTTTTACTTCTACACAAATACGCTATTTCCTTTTTTATTGCTTCTTTTACTTTTTCATCACATACCCTTCGACCTGATTACAGTCTCTCCCGGCCGATATGAACCTGTCAGCCTTCAAGGTATGCATCATTTCTGCAGAAGAGATGCCCACAAAATAAAGAGGGTACCTCCCGACAGGGGAAGCACCCTCTTTAGATACAAATTCAGATAAGCCTAATGTATCAGCATCAGCCGATAATAGCCATAGCCTCACCTGCAGATACAGTTGAGCCCTCAGATACATTGACAGCCTTAACAGTTCCATCGCATGGAGCTGGGATTTCATTCTGCATCTTCATAGCCTCGAGAACAAGAACAGTATCGCCAGCCTTTACAGCAGTACCTTCACCTGCAACAATCTTCAATACCTTACCTGGCATTGGAGCATTAACTGCAGTCTCACCTGCACCTGCTGCTACTGCAGCCTTCTTAGGAGCTGGAGCTGCCTTAGGAGCCGCTGCTGGAGCTGGAGCTGCCTTAGGAGCTGCCTTAGGAGCTGAAGCTGCTCCCTTTACTTCCTCTACTTCTACTTCATATGCAGTACCATTTACTTTTATGTTAAACTTTTTCATTTCTCAATACCTCCAAAATTAAAGTGGAATGTTGCCATGCTTCTTAGCTGGCATAGCTTCACGCTTGCTTTCAAATGCATTCAATGCAGAGATGATACGAGGGCGGGTTTCCATTGGTTCAATAACCATATCAGCATAACCACGCTCTGCAGCCTTGTAAGGAGTAGCAAACTCATCAACATAGTCCTGAGTATGCTGTGCCTTAGCCTCTGGTTCATCACGCTTAAAGATAATGTTGGCTGCACCGGCAGGACCCATAACTGCGATTTCAGCAGAAGGCCAAGCCATAACCTGATCTGCACCCAGTTCGCGGCAGCACATAGCAATATAAGAACCGCCATAAGCCTTACGGGTGATAACAGTTACCTTAGGTACAGTTGCTTCACTGTATGCATAAAGCATCTTTGCACCATGACGGATAATACCACCATGTTCCTGACCAACACCTGGAAGGAAACCTGGTACATCAACCAGATTAACCAATGGAATGTTGAATGCATCACACATACGGATAAAACGGGCAGCCTTATCAGAAGCATCAATATCAAGGCAACCGCCCATAACCTTAGGCTGATTTGCAATGATACCTACGCTACGGCCATCAAAACGGGCAAAGCAGGTAATGATGTTGGTAGCAAAGTGCTCATGTACCTCATAGAACTCACCGTCATCAACCAATCCGGTAATTACATCCTTCATGTCATATGGCTGGTTAGGGTCATCAGGAATAACCTCATTCAAAGACTCATCCATACGATCCGGGTCATCAGTTGGCTCTACCAATGGAGTGGTTTCCATATTGTTGCTTGGCAGGAAGCTCAAGAGATAACGAATCTGCTCGATACAATTCTTCTCATCAGATGCAACAAAATGAGCAACACCGGACTTGGTATTGTGGGTCATTGCACCGCCAAGAGCCTCAGCAGTAACCTCCTCATAGGTTACAGACTTAATTACTGCAGGACCGGTAATAAACATCTGGGAAGACTTGTCAACCATGTAGATGAAATCTGTGATGGCTGGTGAATAAACTGCACCGCCTGCACATGGTCCCATGATAACAGAAATCTGAGGAACAACACCGGAAGCAGCAGTATTACGATAGAAAATACCAGCATAGCCGGAAAGGGCATCAACAGCTTCCTGAATACGCGCACCACCTGAATCATTGATACCGATAACAGGTGCACCCATCTTCATGGCCAAATCCTGTACCTTCCAAATCTTCTTTGCGTGCATTTCACCAAGGGAACCGCCCTCAACAGTAAAGTCCTGGGCAAAGGCATATACCAGGCGGCCATCTACAGTACCATAACCTGTTACAACACCCTCAGCTGGCAAATCCTTCTTCTCCTGACCAAAATTGGTGCAACGATGCTTAACGAAAGCATCAAGCTCTACAAAGGAATCTTCATCAAAAAGAAGATTGAGACGCTCACGGGCAGTCATCTTCCCCTTGTCGTGCTGCTTGGCAATACGGGCTTCACCGCCACCAAGCTCAATATGAGCTTTCTTTTTCTTCATAAGCTCAATTTTTTCCTGAACTGTAGCCATTTTTTACCTCCTAAACAGCCCGATATGGGCTGGATTATGTACTGTCTGCATAAGAACCGACAGATTAACGGTCTTCATGCTGGCAAAGCTCCAACAAAACACCGCCTGCAGATTTTGGATGAACGAATGCAATATCTGCACCGCCGGCACCCTTACGAGGTGCTTTATCAATCATGACAATACCCTTCTCCTGAAGCTCTGCAATAGCTGCTGGAAGATCATCAACCCTGAGGGCGATATGCTGGATACCACCACGGCCATTGTTCTTCTCAATGAACTTGGCAATTGGGCTGTCATCAGCAGTACCCACAAGAAGCTCAATCTCAGAGCCATTTGGAGTTGGATGGAAGGTAGTAGTAACCTTCTGCTCTGCAACAGTCTCTTCTCCGGTACAGGCCAAACCAATAGTATTCCAAAGATCCTTACCTGCCTGTAAATCCTTGCATGCAATACCAATATGATCAACACCTAAGATCTTAAATGCCATTTCTTTTTTCCCCCTAAATACCTTATTTACACTTATTTCAACATATCCTTCATTATACCACCTACGACGGTATAAGGATCAGTTTCCCTGGCCTTTATCTGTTCAACATATTTATCCATTAAGCCTGAATCAATCAGCTTTTTGGTAATATGTGAACCTATACTGCTCTGGAGAACATCCATCATCTCATTCTTTGAACGCTCCGTACGCCGCTTTGTCAGTATACCATTTTCACTGATGTATTTGAAATGCTTTTCTATGTTTTCGATAGTTTCAGTAATACCTTCATTCTGGCTGGCAATGACCTTCTGGATTGGTGGCCGCCAATCCGTCATCATGCCGTCAAGATCAAGCATCATGTTCATTTCACGAACCAGCTTGTCTGCGCCATCATGATCAGCCTTATTGATAGTGAAAACATCACCAATCTCAAGGATACCTGCCTTGATAGCCTGGATGTCATCACCCATTCCGGGAATCAGGACTACCATGGTAGTATCGGCAGCCTTTACGATATCAACCTCAGACTGACCAACACCAACAGTTTCAACGAAAATAATATCCTTGCCAAAAGCATCCATGGCCTTTACTGCATCAGCTGTCTTATGAGAAAGCCCTCCCAAGCTGCCACGGGTTCCCATACTGCGAATGAATACGCCTTCATCCATGGTCAAGCCATTCATTCTGATACGGTCTCCAAGAATGGCACCACCGGTAAATGGGCTGGTGGGATCAATTGCAATGATACCAACAGTTTTTCCCTGTGCACGATATGCCCTTGCCAGCTTGTCAGTCAAGGTGCTTTTTCCAGCTCCCGGAGGACCGGTAATCCCAAGAACAAAAGCATGACCAGTATGAGGATACAGCTTTTTCATGATGTCCAAAGCCTCGTCATACTCGTTTTCGATAGCTGTAATAGCCCGTGACAAAGCCAACCGGTTACCCTTTAAAAGTTCTTCTACAATGTCCATCAATGCACCACCATTACCAGCAACAAGGAGCTGTGGCTGCAGAAAAACCTGCAGCCGGCATCTCCACTGTCACCAATCTACTATTTGACATTAGCCTTAATAAATTCAACAATATCGCTGGTTGGAGTACCTGGGGTGAATACCTCGGCGATTCCTGCCTCTTTAAGGGCCGGAATATCAGTCTCAGGAATAACACCACCGCCGATGATAAGAACATCATTCATGCCCTTTTCACGAACCAGATTTACAACTTTAGGGAAAAGATGTGGATGTGCACCGGAAAGGATGGACATTGCCACAACATTAACGTCTTCCTGCAAAGCTGCTTCAGCAATCTGCTCAGGAGTCTGACGAAGACCGGTATAAATAACCTCAAAGCCAGCATCACGCAATGCTCTTGCTACAACCTTTGCACCACGGTCATGGCCATCCAGGCCTGGTTTTGCAACTAATACTCTTATGCGCTTTTCCATTTCTAAATTACCTCCAAATTATCTGTGAAGCCAGGAGGGATTGTATATTCCCCCCCTGGAAACAATTTCGGATTACAGATTTACATGAGCCTCGTACTCACCGAATACTTCACGCATTACACCGCAAATCTCACCGAGAGTTGCATAAGTGCGAACAGCGTTCAGGATATGTGGCATGAGGTTCTCGTTCTCATCCTGGCAAGCAGTCTTCAGGTCAGCCAATGCAGCCTTGACAGCATCATTGTCACGCTTAGCCTTCATGTCAGCCAAACGCTTGCACTGTGCAACACCTACAGAAGCATCAACCTTCAGCAAGCCCTTTGGTGGCTCTTCTTCAATCTGGAACTTGTTAACACCAACGATAGTCTTTGCACCAGACTCAACATCCATCTGCCACTTGTATGCAGAATCCTGAATCTCCTTCTGGATATAACCCTTCTCGATGGCTGCAACAGCACCGCCGATTTCATCAATCTTGTTGATGTATTCCCATGCTTCCTTCTCGATCTTGTTGGTAAGAGCCTCAACATAGTAAGAACCTGCCAATGGATCGATTACATCAGCCAGACCGGACTCATAAGCAACAATCTGCTGAGTACGGAGAGCGATCATAACGGATTCCTCAGTAGGCAATGCCAAAGCCTCATCACGGGAGTTGGTATGCAGTGACTGAGTACCACCCATAACAGCAGCTGCAGTCTGCAGGGCAACACGAACGATGTTGTTGTTAGGCTGCTGAGCAGTCAGCATGGAACCTGCAGTCTGAGTATGAACACGAAGCATCATGGATTTTGGCTTTTCAGCATGGAAACGCTCCTTCATAACCTTGGCCCATACACGACGGGAAGCACGGAACTTTGCAACTTCCTCAAGCACATTGTTATGAGCATTCCAGAAGAAGGAAAGACGACCTGCGAAATCATCGATATGAAGGCCGGCCTTAATTGCTGCCTCGCAGTATGCAATACCATCAGCAATGGTAAATGCGATTTCCTGGGAAGCAGTGGAACCAGCCTCACGAATATGATAACCGGAAATGGAAATGGTATTCCATTTCGGAACATTCTTGGAGCAATACTCAAAGATGTTGGTGATCAGACGCATTGACGGACGCGGTGGGAAAATATATGTACCACGGGCTGCATATTCCTTAAGGATATCATTCTGAATAGTACCCTTAAGCTGATCAGCAGGAACACCCTGCTTTTCAGCAACTGCAATATACATAGCAAGCAGAACTGATGCAGGAGCGTTGATAGTCATAGAAGTGGAAACCTTGCCGAGATCAATCTGGTCGAAAAGAACTTCCATATCAGCCAGAGAGTCAATAGCAACGCCTACCTTACCAACCTCGCCCTCTGAAATGGAATCATCAGAGTCATAACCGATCTGGGTAGGAAGGTCAAATGCACAGGAAAGACCAGTAGCACCGGACTCAATCAGATAACGGTAACGCTTGTTGGATTCAGCTGCAGTGGAGAAACCAGCATACATACGCATGGTCCAGAAACGGCCACGATACATGGTAGGCTGTACGCCTCGGGTATAAGGATACATCCCAGGGAAACCGATTTCATCAGCATAATCAGTATCCTTGATATCCAATGGAGTGTACAGACGCTGCTCTGGCAGGTGAGAACGCTCTGGGAAGCGAGAGGTAGCTTTTTCTACACTGGCATTATATTTGTCTAAACCAGCCTGAATTTTTTCATTGCTCATAATGGAATATCCTCCTGTTATTTCTTCATTGTGCCTGTTTTCATAAATCTTTCATGCCAAGAAAGTGCTTCATGCAAAATGTGTGGAGTATGGGCACTCTTGGTTTCTGCTAATGCTCTTTCATAGTAATCCATCAGCATAGGCTTGAAGTCCGGATGTGCGCAGTTTTCAATGATAACCTTTGCACGCTGGCGTGGTGAAAGTCCACGAAGATCAGCCAGACCCTGCTCAGTAACGATGATATCTACATCATGCTCGGTATGGTCTACATGAGAAACCATAGGAACGATGGAAGAAATCTTACCGTCCTTGGCAGTGGATACAGTAAAGAATACTGTCAAGTAAGCATTACGGGCAAAATCACCGGAACCACCAATACCATTCATCATCTTGCTGCCCATGATATGGGTAGAGTTGACATTGCCGTAGATATCAGCCTCAATAGCTGTATTCATGGCAATAACACCGATACGGCGGGCAACCTCAGGGCTGTTTGCAACCTCCTGCGGACGGAGCATAATGTGCTTTCTATATTCCTTGATATTGGCATAGAAACGCTTCAACCCCTCAGGAGATGGAGACAATGCAGTACCTGACGCAAAGTTCAGCTTGCCGGCATCAATCAGATCGAACATTCCATCCTGAATAACCTCAGTATATACGGACAGGTCCTTCAGGTCAGAATCTACGAAGCCACTGATTACGGCATTAGCAACAGCACCTACACCTGACTGCAGTGGAAGCAGATTCTTTGGCATACGGCCAGCCTTAACCTCTGCATGCAGCAAATCAATAAAGTGCTGTGACATCTTCCTTGAGTTCTCATCGATTTCACCAAGTGGACGAACCTTGTCAGTGATATCACAAGGTACTATGTACTTGATTTTATCAGGAGAACAAGGAATGTATGGTGTACCAATTCTGTCATTAGGCTTAACAACAGGAATTGGCAGACGATTTGGTGGATCCAGAGGAACATACACATCGTGCATGCCTTCCAGCTCTATAGGCTGGCTGGTATTCACCTCGACAATAACCACATCTGCTGTCTGAACATATGATGCTGCATTGCCCAAGGAAGTAGTAGGAATAATATTCCCCTCTTCTGTGATGGCACAAGCCTCAACAATTGCTACATCAATTTTTCCGCCCATGTACCCATAACGCGCCAACTGTGCGGATTCAGATAAATGCAGGTCTGCATACTCAATCTTACCGCTGTTGATAGCGTTACGCATATCCTTGTTGGTCTGATACGGCATACGGAACTGAATTCCATCAGCCCTTGCAAGATAACCATCTTCCTCGTCGCCAGTAGAAGCGCCGGTCCAGAGGTTAATCTTAAAATGCTCCTTTTCCATACGAGCTGCCAAAGCCATAGGTACAGCCTTTGGATAACCGGATGGAGTGAAGCCTGAGGTACCAACATTCATACCAGGCTTAATGATTGCTGCAGCTTCTTCAGCAGTAACAATCTTAGACTGTAATTCCTTGTTGCGTACCCGATCGATAATATCAATCATCGAAAATCCTCCCCTGCGGTCAAATACGACCAGATTTTTTCCATGTAGAACGCATGGCAAACCCATGAATAACAGCATTCATAACTCTCGGTTATCCTTACCTTAATCCATAAATTATTACACCCTACACAGATATATTATACATCATTAAAAGTCTACCACTACAGCTATTCACAGTCAAGGAAAGACAGTAAAATTGTCATACAATTATTAAAGGGTGATTGCCTCTGGCAATCACCCTTTAATTCCCGATATCATTCCCCTATATATCTCTTGAATTTACAAATATCAATATATGTAGCCGTATCAGGATTTTTCAGTAAAAAATTCTGATGAACTTCCTCGGCCTCTGTAAAGGACTCTAATCGTTCTACCTTTACAAACAGGCGACGCCTCTGTCTCTGATCACTTACAGGGTCATTGATAATAAGCCCGCAGGAGTCCACAGCCGGCGGAGTTCCCCTATTTGCCATGAAGTTGATGTGCAGCTGCAGCTGAGGAAGGTCCTCAGAAGATACATAATATACACCACAGCCATACATCGGCCCCTTCAGTGGTCCCTGTTGGTTTTCACTGTAAGGATCAGTCACGGCAAACAGAACATCCAACAGCATGGATATATCAATTTTCTTTGGATTATATTCCAGACAGATGCCCATAACTGCATTCGTGCGCCCGGCAGCCACTGATTCATAATCAGCAGGCTGTCTGTCAGGATTGATATATCCGGTACAGACCTTTATAACACCGTGAAGTGCTTCGTATACAGCCTGTAATTCATGAAAATTACCACCTGAAAGATAAATTTTTTTAGTATACACCGATTATCCCTTCACTTCCATTTCCGGATGAAAAATATCCACCTGGCGCTTTGCTGCCATATCCACATCAAACATATTCACCAACTCCTTGACGGCCTGGGTTGGTGAAATAACGCCCTCCAGGACAGCAGCCTTTACCTCAGGCATCCGCCCGGTAATAACCGGGTCGTCAAAGAACAGGCTGTGGAGATGCTCATCAATCATACTGTGCATCCATTCCAGCAGCTGCCCCCGGCGTCTCTTATCAAAAACGCCACTTTCGGTAGTCATTTCCCTGAAAGCCTGAATCACCTTCCAAAGCTCAGGCAGTCCAAATTTGGTATAAGCAGAACACAGATAAGCATGAGTCGGCCACCCCTCAGTAGCAGGCCGTATATACTCAATCATCCGTTCATATTCCCCCCTGGCCACCTTTGCCTTCAGGAGATTATCGCCATCTGCCTTATTGATTACAATTGCATCTGCCAACTCCATAATTCCCTTTTTGATTCCCTGCAGGTCGTCACCGGCACCTGTCAGTACCACCAGCATGAAGAAATCCACCATGGACCTGACGGTGGTTTCTGACTGACCAACTCCCACAGTCTCAATGAGAATAATATCATAGCCGGCCGCTTCACACATGAGCATTGTTTCACGGCTTTTACGGGCAACTCCCCCCAGGGTTCCTCCCGCAGGAGAAGGCCTTATAAAGGCCTCCTGCCGGCGGGACAGAGTCCCCATTCTTGTTTTATCGCCCAATATTGAGCCCTTGGTAACAGAGCTGGTAGGGTCGACGGACAAAACAGCCACCCGATGACCGGCATCACACAACATATTGCCCAAAGCCTCTATGATTGTGCTCTTGCCGGCGCCAGGCACACCGGTAATACCTATGCGAAGTGCTTTTCCTGTATGTGGTAAAAGCCTTTGCAATACCCGCTGTGCCTTGGCAAAATGCTTTGAATTATTACTTTCAATGAGAGTTATAGCCCGGGACAATGTCATGCGGTCTCCCCTTAGCACCCCATTGACATAATCGTCCTCACTTAAGACCAGCCGCCGTTTTGGTTTGACCTTTCCGTTCAGAATATTAGGATTTATATTTCCCACGGTGGTGTCCTTAATCCCCTCTATACCGCCCATAACACTACAGGCAAATTTTTCATTGGGCTCTTCAGGAACCCAGCTCGGTTTTGAAGTGGAATATTTAGCCATAACCCGTCACCATCACTCTTCCTCCAAATCTTCCCTGGCTCTTTCAATCAGCAATGTCAGCAGCTTAATCCCTGCCTCCGGAATATTGGTTCCAGGTGCAAAAATTGCCACTGCACCACTTTCATAGAGGAAATCATAATCCTGCACCGGTATTACGCCACCAATGCAAACCATGATATCATCACGGCCAAGATTTGCCAGCTCCTGTACCAGCTGTGGCAGAAGTGTATTATGACCTGCTGCCAGTGAACTGAAGCCGACCATATGCACATCATTGTCCACAGCATCCTGGGCGGTCTCCTCCGGAGTCTGGAACAGAGGCCCTACATCCACATCCCAGCCCATATCGGCAAAGGATGAGGCAATAACCTTCTGGCCACGGTCATGACCATCCTGTCCCATCTTGGCCACAAAAATTCTTGGTCTGCGTCCGGTGAGCTCCTCAAATTCATCAGCCATCTCCCGTGCCTTCTCCAGAGCACTCTTGTCGGTGAATTCAGAGGAATATACCCCAGAAATTGTATGAATGACCGCCTGAAATCTTCCGGATACCTTTTCAACGGCATCGGAAATCTCACCCAGGGAGGCATGGGCACGGGCTGCATCAACGGCAGCCTCCAAAAGATTGCCGTTATCCCTGGATTCAGCAGCCTTGGTAATACCCTCCAGACAACGGCGGACATCATCATCGTTACGCTCGGCACGGAGCTTTTCCAGCCGTTCAATCTGAGCCTGGCGAACTGCAGTGTTATCGATGGCCAGAATCTCCAACGGATCTTCCTTCTCCAGCCTGAAGCGATTCAATCCTACAATGGATTCGTTACCGGAATCAATCTGGGCCTGACGGCGGGCAGCAGCCTCCTCAATACGCATCTTAGGCAGGCCGCTGTTAATGGCCTTGGCCATGCCGCCCAGAGCCTCAACCTCCTGGATATGTGCCCAGGCACGGCGGATAATCTCATTGGTGAGGGCCTCAACATAATAGGAACCACCCCAAGGATCAATAATCTTACATACACTGGTCTCATCCTGAATATACAGCTGTGTATTACGGGCAATACGGGCCGAAAAATCAGTCGGCAGTGCAATGGCCTCATCCAGTGCATTGGTATGCAGGGACTGGGTATGACCAAGAGCAGCACCCATAGCTTCCATAAGTGTACGGGAAACATTGTTGAACGGATCCTGTGCCGTAAGCGACCAGCCTGAAGTCTGGCTGTGGGTTCTCAGAGCCATGGATTTGTCATTTGTAGCACCAAATGATTTGACAATCTTGGCCCAGAGAACACGGGCTGCACGCATCTTGGCAACCTCCATGAAATAATTCTTGCCAATTGCCCAGAAGAAGGACAACCGCTTGGCGAAGGCATCAACCGGTAATCCTGCAGCCACACCTGTCCGGATATACTCCAGACCATCAGCCAGCGTATAGCCCAACTCAATATCTGCAGTGGCGCCTGCCTCCTGCATATGGTAGCCGGAAATGGAAATGCTGTTGAATTTAGGCATGTATTTAGTAGTATATTCAAAAATATCACCAATGATACGCATGGACATCTCAGGTGGATAGATGTAAGTATTACGCACCATGAATTCCTTCAGGATATCATTCTGAATAGTACCTGCCATGACACTCTTGTCTACACCCTGCTCTTCGCCGGAAAGGATATAAAAGGCCAGTATAGGCAATACTGCACCATTCATGGTCATGGATACGGACATCTGATCCAATGGAATGCCACTAAAGAGTATACGCATATCCAAAATTGAATCTATCGCAACTCCTGCCTTACCAACATCACCCAATACACGGGGATTATCAGAATCATACCCGCGGTGGGTAGGCAGATCAAAGGCTATGGACAGACCTTTTTGCCCGGCAGCCAGGTTGCGGCGATAAAATGCATTTGATTCCTCAGCCGTTGAGAAGCCCGCATACTGACGAACTGTCCAAGGGCGGAAGACATACATGGTAGAATAAGGTCCCCTCAGGCACGGCGGAATCCCTGAAGCGAAATCCAGGTGATTCATATGCTCATATTCATCATAATTATACAACGGCTTTATAGGAATATGCTCCATAGTCTTACCGGTCAAATCATCAAAGGCAGCACCGGCAGAATCCTTGAACAGCCTGCGCCATTCTTCAGGGCTTCGCTCTGGAGCTTCTTTAAGATTCATTGTGGTAAAATCCGGATTTTTAAAAGAAGCCATCACTCAATCATCCCTTTCTTTTTCTGCAGTGCCTGCAAAATTTCATAGCAATTTGCCCTGACAGAAATATAGCTGTTTATGCCAGCGGCATCATATGTTTCCTTGAGGTCCTTCGGTGCTTCTCCTGCCAGGAAAACAGTAGCCTGAGGCAAAGCCTCATGAAGCATAGGTGCCAGGGCAGGAACAATCTCCGGATAGGTGGCATCAGTGGAGCATATTACAACAGCATCTGCCCCTGATTCCTTTGCAGCAGCTGCTGCCTCCTCGACAGTCTTAAACCCATTGTTGCCCATTACCTCGAAGGCTCCTACCTGGAGGAAACCGGTGGTAAAGTCTGCACGGGCCTTATGCTGTGGGATAGGACCCATATTGGCCAGGAAAATCCTCACATTATCATCGTGTTTTTCCTTATAGGCTTCAGTTACCATACGGAGAGCCTCATACCGCTCGCTCCAACGGTGAACACCTATTTTTTCGATTTCCTCGGCGGCTTCAGCACATTTAGGACAGGTGAGGGCCTGCTTCAGCTCGGATACAGTGGCTCCAGCCTTGGCAGCTGATATCACGCAATCCATGGAGCCCTTTGTCTCCTTTATTTTGGACAGTGCCTCATCCCTGTACTGAACATCCACATCGTTAATATAAGCTGACACAGCCTCACAGCGAAGTTTTTTGTTCTCCCCAAAATCCTCCGGTCGTGGATCGAGGCGTACCTCCGTCATATTCGGATACATATTGGAACCTACAATACGATCACGGCGCAGCTCCAGTTTTTTAAATCTGTCGGCAAGAATACCTGCTATCTGCTCCTGAGGATATCCCTCCTTCAGTGCAGCAACTATTCCGCCCTTACCTTCCACGGTCTGGAATTCTGCCCACAGCTTTTCCTTAACCTGCTTGGTAAGAGTCTCCACTGCCCAGGAACCACCGGCAGGATCTATTGGCTGCAGCAGGCCAAATTCCTCCTGAAGCATGATCTGTACATTACGGGCAATTCTGCGGGAGAATTCATCCCCCTTGCGGATAACCTCATCAAAAGGAGGATTTTCAAAGGAATCCAAGCCTCCCACAACACCGGAAAAGATTTCAGAGGTATTGCGCAGCATATTTACATACGGATCATATACGGTCTTGAAAAATCTTGATGGGCGGGCATGTATGTACATTTTGCGGGAATCCTCATTCCCGCCAAAGGCCTCTACAATCTGTGCCCAAATCGGCCGCACGGCCCTCAGCTTGGCAATCTGCATAAAGAAATTGGCACCCATGGAAAATTCAAAGGCTATCTGTCCTGCAGCCTCGTCCACCGTCATGCCACGCTCCATCATTGCCCGGAGATAATCAACGGCCACTGACAGGCTGTAGGCTATTTCCTGGATGTCATTTGCGCCACCATTGCTGAATACATCGCTTTTTACAAACAATGTCCTGAGCTGTGGCGTATTCTTTATGGCCCATTTACCGCATTCATAGGCCTCATCATACAGCTTGTCCAATGACTGGCTGTTTTTCCCCCTGGCAACCAGCTCCCCAACAGGATTTGCCGCTATAATGCCCCTTAAAGCTCCAATATCCCTGCCGCTTGCCTTCAGAGCCGCAATCACCATCGCGAAGACAGGCAAAGCCGATTCACCGGCATAGATATACAGTGGATATGTATCCAGCTTAAGCCCATCCAGCAGATCATGAACATCCTGCAAGGTGGTGATACTGCAGCCATCATCCCCTGGCTTGTCAGTCTGACCGGCATCCACACAGGATAAGGTAGCCCTGTCCAAACGAATGTTATAAATGGTCGAGCCCCTGTCGATCTCATGCTTCAACAGCTCATTATTCTCCTTGGGCATGGTCTCATCACAGGACTGGGCTATTCCCCATGGAGCCTCTATATAGCCATTAGGCTTGGCACCCCTCAGATAATCATCCAGCCCTGGAAAGGATTTCTTGGGCAAAATAGAATCAGTGTCAGCCCTGAAATACATTGGCGAAAATGTAATACCCTCATAGGTTTTGGTATACATTTTCTTATCGAATGGTGCCCCCTTCAAAAGAGCAATACAGGCTTCCTTCCACTCCTCATAAGTGGGCGGCTCAAATTCGTCCAAAGGAACATCCGGAAAAGAAGTTTCCTGATGCGACTTTTTCAAAAGTGCCTGAAGATCCAAGTCTCCGGCAGCCTGGCCGCTTTTCTCCTCACTCATACAACAACCTCCCTCATACAAAATAAAAAAGTCCATCTGCATAGAGTTTGCAGACAGACATGATGCAAGAAATACCTGCCTGATAAAAGAAAACTCCGACTCAAAAAAGCCGGAGACTGATACCAGATAAATGAATATTATACAGCTATTCCATCCATCGTAGTTCCATCCCCTACCCATCGCTCGCAGGTATAAGCATATCCAATCGCAAAGGACTGATGACAATCCTCTTTTCGCTAACGGTGATGATAAAACAGGCAGTTCTCCTGGCTCGGGGTCATAGCTCAGTACGCCTTCCCAGTCTGCACATGCATTCCAGTGACATGATTGTACCTCGCTCAGCCCTTACAGTGGCGGGACCGCTCCGGCATTTTACCGGATTCTCTATTAAGTCTGATCAACAGACACCTGTCCTTACTCTATTCTATTTATTATTATTTTAAATCGTTCCTATATAATTGTCAATGCACAAAAGGCATATTCGTCAAACAATTATTCACGCAATGCACACAAGCTATACCATGTATAACCATACAAAATACCAGCTTCAAATACAAACCGGCAACCATCGTCAGCACTCCACCATGCCTCAGAAGGATACCATGATTATTTCTTTCTCATCAGGCCGAAAATGCACACTCCGGCTGCCAGGATTCCCGGCACAACCATATTGGCCATAGGGCCAATAATATTTGCAATCATCGGACCTATGCTGGCATCATGGATGAGCATGCTTCCACCTGTCCAACCCAAAATACCAGCTCCCAGATATATAAGCACCGGCCATTTATCCAACAGCTTGCCAATCAGCTGACTGCTGCCAACCACGATTGGAACACTGATAAGAAGACCAACTACCACCAGCATGAAACTGCCCCGGGCCGCACCGGCAACTGCCAGCACATTATCTATGCCCATGGCAGCATCAGCTACTATTATTGTCTTTACGGCACCCATAAAGTTATCTGCTTCCTCTACATGGCCCTCCTCGGCCGGTTTCAGCAGCTTTATGGCAATTGGGATGAGCAGCAGTCCGCCCATTGCCTGCAAATAAGGAATAGACAAAAGGTAGACTGCCAGCATTGTCATGATTATTCTTATGACTACCGCACCTGCAGTGCCTACCAGTATAGCCTTCTTTTTTAATTCTGCAGGCAATCTGTGGGCTGCCATGGCAATAACCACAGCATTGTCCCCTGCCAGGACCAAATCCAGGATTATAATTGAAAACAATGCCGTCCAAAACTCAAAAGTTAATATATCCATTAAATTTTCTCCTTTAATACATGTACCAGACCAAACATAAGCCAAAGCAGCATTGACGATGGAATATTATAGAGCACATCATCCGTAAGTCCGTTAAGGGCCACTGATACCAATGCCAGTCCCAATCCCGCCATCATTCCACGGGTAAAATTATCCGGCATCTCCTTTTTAGGAAACAGTGCCATAAGCATGTTGCCCAAAAAGAACATCAAAAAGGCCATCCCACCGATTATACCCACCTCAGCCAAGTAGTTCAGGTATATATTATGCGCATGGACCAGGGTGACACTGCCATCCACAATATATGTATCGTAAATAGGATAAACCAATGAATAAGCTCCACCACCTATACCAAAAATAGGATGGTCCATTATCATCTGTATAGTACTCTCCCACATGGCTATCCGCATTTCAGAGGATGTATCCGCCATGGAAAACACCGTACTCATACGCTCAAGCAGCACCGGGTTCAGTACCAGGGCACCTATGACCAGCACTAGGGCTCCCAGTAAAACACGCTTGTCCTTGAGAGCTCCATAGCCAACTAAAATAACAGCAATAGTAAGGCAGGCTCCCCTTGCATAGGTCATGGCCAGGCACGCCAACGCACAAAGTATTCCTGCCACCAGCATGATACGGATCTTTCGTCCCTCAGCATGGGCAAACATTCCCAAAAGCATACATACCACAATATCAAGATAAGCAGCCAGGATATTGGGATTTTCCCAGGTGGAAAAAACCCTGTTCCTGAGCTCCGGAAAAGCCTCACCATCAACCCATTTCATCGCGCTGGTATCAATGCCAAAAATGAACTGGAAGAACCCATACAGCACCACAAAAGCCGCTGATATACCCAAAGCGTAGGCCAGGTACTTCACCTGTGCATTGGATGTAACATTCTGGGAAATCAGGATATATGTAAACAGGTAAATCAACACCAGGACATACCATATTGACAGGCTGTACATCTTGTCCGGAGATACCAAGATCGAGGCCGCTCCGAAAACCAGATAAACCACTATAAACCACCTGAAATAAGTTTCCTGAAGTTTAAAGCCGGGATCCTTCCATAATCGCAGGAAGAACAGCAGAATACCAATTCCCAGAAATACTATGGCAACTGTAGGAAACAGCCCGATAAAAAAAACCTCCATTAAAATTGAAAAGTAAATTCCATCCTGTATAGCCCTGGATGTCGCAAATCTTTCCAAGAATTTCACCAAATCTCACCTCATAAATACGACCAACATACAAAATATCAGTTTCCCTGTTCCAAGTGTCCCGGCCTTGACATTAGCCCAGGGTTGTATCCAATATCATCATAACCGAAAAACCTATAGCAAACATAATAGTTCCAATATTTGAATGCTCCCCCTCAGACATCTCGGGAATAATTTCCTCCACCACGACATACAGCATGGCTCCTGCCGCAAAGCTGAGGAAAAACGGTAATACTGGGGTAATAATACCGGCAAAAAGCATGGTAACAAAAGCACCTACAGGCTCCACAGCCCCGGAAAGCACCCCGTAAAAGAAGGCCTTCCCCTTGGACAGGCCATCAGCCCGCAGTGGCATGGAAATAATGGCCCCCTCCGGAAAATTCTGGATGGCAATACCCACAGCCAAGGCCACAGCCGCTCCCAGGGTAATATCTGAAGCCCCCATGTACCAGCTGGCATAAACTACACCAACAGCCATACCCTCAGGAATATTATGGAGTACCACCGCCAGGACCAATTTTGCAGAATGGGATATATTACAGCAAATTCCTTCGGTCTCATCGCTGTTCATATGCTGATGAGGTATAAAATGATCCAGCAGGAGCAAAAAAAGAATTCCGCCCCAAAAGCCAGTTACCGCAGGAACACAGCTCAACATTTCCCCCCAGCCTAAAACCGCCTGTTCCATGGCGGGAATCAAAAGGCTCCATACCGATGCAGCTACCATTATACCGGCAGCAAAGCCCAAAAGACCTCTCTGCACCATCGGATTTATCTGATTTTTCATGAAAAAAACACAGGCAGCCCCCAGGCTGGTACCCAGGAAAGGAATAAGCAACCCCTGAATTATTTCGATTGACAACCTGACCGCCTCCCCTAATCAGCAAACAAAAATATTTACACCATTATACAAAAAAGACGGACCAAATTTCTACCCTATATTGCTCAGGAAACCATCCTCAGCAAAAAAGCAGCATATCCACATTTTCAATACAGTATTCTATCTGCTCAGACCAACGGCGTACAGCCTCATGGAGATCTCCTGAAATTGCCGCAGCAATAAAAATATACTCCATTGAGCAGTCAGCATATATCAACAGGTCCTCAGTGGTGACCTCCGTCAGCTTGGTCAGCTGGCGATAAACAATATACTGGTATATTTTCTGAAGGATACCATCATCAACCTGCTCCCTGTATCGCGTCAGTACATCCGGGTGCATTATGAGATATTCCCTGTACCCGTTGATATCCGTCATCCATTTTTCATCAATCGGCTCAGTCCTGGCCATGGTATCCAGCACATTGCAGGCTTCCAGTCTGGAAAGTCCAGGCACAAACAGCATCTCATTCTTTAGCATCTTAAACCCCAGGCGATCAATGAGCTGGTAAAAGTCCATGGTCTCATGACTACCCTCCAGGTAGAACCTCAGGGGCTCATCATCCGCCAAAAGCAGTTCACAGGTTTTTTCACAGCTGAGGCCTGTCCCGGCCAGCTCAAAATCACCTGCAATAGTATAAAATCTCGGATGAGACGCACAAATATTGCAAAGCAGTTCCTCACCGCCTTCGATTATAAGCCTGCACAAGCCATTCCGGAGCAAAAAAGGGCATTGGTCATCACTATTGAGTATGAATTTTGATACCCCATTCTCACAGGTGGTATAAACCACCAGGTCAAGCCCCAGCTGACCATCCATTGACTGATACTTTTTCATCGAAGCATCATCAATATCTATTTCCCAGCCACGGCAACAGGAATGACCACACTTTTCCGCCTTGCATATAAAATCTTTATAAAAACTCGGATAAACTGTCTGCACAACAATACCTCACAAAGAAATATCAAAGCTTCCCCGACGCCAAAAACTCCCGAAGATATCCTATCAGATACAGGGA
>NZ_JAILFV010000180.1 GCF_024697385.1 Anaerovibrio sp. | reverse complement strand
CTTGGATATTGCTCCAACAAACTATTGTATGTTTATTACTTCCGAAGAAGTAATACCATCATCTGGCTTGAATCATGTGTGCATGATTCCTGTTGCATTGTTTAGTTTTCAAAGAACACCGCCGACTTCATGAGTCAGCTTGTATAATATAACTCTTTTTGCAAAACTTGTCAATAAGTTTTTTAAATTAATTAAAAACATTAACAAATTTCAGTTATTTCATGTTATCACCTATAAACACATATGATTATTATCCTATGATATATTGGTGACGACTTGTATTATGTTACACATTTTAACCACTGTTGTCAACATATTTTTTAAAATATTACAAAATTGAAGAAACAATATATACTACTATACTTGCAAGCAATGCATTTATGACATTCATCTCTATTCCCATACCAAAAAGATTTACTGTCCAAATTGCAGCAGAACCAACAATTAATCCAACAATAATATTCTTGATTACCTTAAATGGTATTGATATAAGTTTTCCAATAATGTAAACAGCTATAGCAGCCACTACAAATCCTATAAAAGTTAACATATAAATCCTCCCAGAAAGACAGACAGGCTGACGCATGCCAGCCTGCACAAATCATAATTCAATTCGGTTCTCCATTGCACGGGACAATGTTACTTCATCTGCATATTCCAGATCGCCACCAACCGGCAGTCCATGTGCAATACGAGTCACCCTGATACCAATTGGCTTTACTAACTTGGCAATATACATTGCTGTTGCTTCACCCTCAACATTAGGATTGGTAGCCATGATTATTTCTTTTACCTGATCATCATGCAACCGTGCCAAAAGTTCTTTTATTTTAATATTTTCAGGGCCAATGCCTTCCAAAGGAGACAGCACACCATGTAATACATGATATACTCCCTTGAAATCACGCATTCTTTCCATGGCAGCCACATCCTGGGGCTGCTCTACTACACAAATTACCGAATGATCTCTGCTGTCCGAGCTACAGATGCGGCATGGATTCTCATCACTTAGATTAAAGCATGTCTTACAATAGCCTATTTTTTCCTTGGCTTTTATAATGGCGCCTGCCAATCCCCTTGCCTTATCCATATCCATGTCCAAAATGTGATACGCCAATCTTATTGCCGTTTTATTTCCTATCCCCGGCAATGCCCTGAAATGTTCTATTAATTCCGCCAAAGGCGCTATATATTCCATAAATCAAAACATTCCCGGAGGCAAGCCCAAACCGCCGGTGAGTTTTCCCATCTCACTGGCCATCATGTCATCAACCTTCTTGGAGGCTTCATTGAACGCAGCAGCCAGCAAGTCCTGCAACATCTCAACATCATCAGGATCTACCGCAGCCGGATCTATAACAATCCCCTTTACCTCCTTCTCACCATTCATGGTAATCGTTACTGCTCCGCCACCAGCAGTAACATCAACAGTCTTCTGCTTCAGCTGTTCCTGCATGTCCTGCATCTGCTTCTGCAGCTTTTGCATCTTTTTCATCATGCCATTCATATTATTCATGCCACCCATACCACCAAACATTATTTATTCCTCCTAAACAAATATACTAATTAAGAAAAACTCCCTATCAACTCAATCATATGCTAATGCTATCAAAATATGGTTTTTGCGTCAAATACTATATTACTTGATATCCTCAGGATGTATCAATCCATCGCCAAACACATCTATAGCTACATCGAGACGGGCCTTTTCGACCTCATCCAAATCTTCGATACCGAAATCATCATCATTAGGCGGTGGAATATTTTCCTGGATGTCTTCCGGTATCTCTTTAGGCTTTGGAGGTTCTGTCATTTCCTGACAAATCAGCTGAAGATTCATTCCGCTTACACTGTTAAAGACTTCCTCCACTTTTGCTTTGTATAGGCGCTCAAACAAGCCACCGATAACACCAGCAGGAATTCCCAGGACAAATTGTGTTTCATTTATTCCCATAAAAGAACAGTTTTTAAGGCATGCCAGGACCTGATCTTTACCTGCCGCCTTAAATGCATCAACTGTCTTCTGCCATATTCTGGCACCATCCTCAGTAATATCCGCACGCACTACAGGCTGTTTAGTGATATTTTTTATTGGTGTGGCCGTTCTGATTTTGCCAGTAGGTGTCGAAGCAGCAGCATTGACATTATTGTTATTGCGCAACATCCCCATCACATGAGCTAATTTTGCTTCAAGCTGCGCAATGCGGCCATCATCAACAGCAGCATTGACCTGGGTATTGCTGGTAACACTGCTCATCCGGCTGTCACACTGGCATATTTCCAGCAATGCCGCCTCCACTGCAATGCGTGGCTGTGGCGACCATTTCACTTCTGAACTTGCCTCATGTAGCCGCTTGATAATCCATATAATCTGCTCTTGGGTAAAGCCTGATGCCTGCTTTTTTATAAAGTCGTCCTTTTGGCTGTAATAATCGATACCGTCAATTAATCCTGCAGCCTTAAAAATCATCAGTCCTCTAAAGTGCATCCCCAGCTCGCCAAGAACCTGTTGCAGATCTTTGCCATCTCTGATAATTTCCCCTACCAGATTTAACGCCCCGGCTGCATCACGCTTCTGTAAGACATCTACCAGGTTGTCCAGCCATTCTCTACCTACCAGGCCCAGGAGCTGTTGTACCCGCTCCATAGTAAGGTTTTGCTCAGATAGGGCAATACACTGATCCAACAAGCTAAGAGCATCACGCATACCACCATCAGCCTTAATGGCAATCATACGCAAAGCCTCATCAGACGCCTGGATATTCATATCATCTACAACCTTTTTAAGACGACCATATATGTCATCAACGGTTATTCGCTTAAAATCGTAACGCTGACATCTGGATTGTATGGTTGCCGGTACCTTATGAGCCTCAGTGGTCGCCATTATAAATACTACATGTTCCGGCGGTTCCTCCAAGGTTTTCAGCAACGCATTAAAAGCCTCAGTCGTCAGCATATGTACCTCATCAATTATGTAAATCTTATACCGCCCATTAACAGGTGCAAACTTGACCGTTTCCCGCAAATCACGAATCTCATCAATACCACGGTTGGATGCAGCATCTATCTCAAAAACATCCATTGAATTTCCGGAATTAATGCGTTGACAGGCTGCACATTTATTACATGGCTCAATAGTTGGCCCCTTCTCGCAATTAAGAGCCTTCGCCAGAATTTTGGCGGTACTGGTTTTTCCTGTGCCACGAGGACCGGAAAACAAATACGCATGTCCTATTCGTCCACTTTTTATAGCATTGGCAAGGGTACGACTGACATGCTCCTGTCCTACCAGATTAGAAAAATCATCTGGCCGCCATTTCCTGTATAAAGCCATATAGGCCATACCTTCACCCCCTAAAATTCAGTTTATCATTCTGTTATATTTTACCACAGGAATGAGTCCCATCGCGCTATAAAAAAAAATCCTTACTTTAATTAGTAAGGAATAATTCTTTTCAACATTGGGCCACAGCCTCCAGGCTACCTCACGGCACAGACAGCGATTCACTTATCGCTGCTTCCTTCCGGACCTGACGAGGTTCATGAGACTGCCTTGCGCGAGACCAAGACACTGCGGTCCAATCTTAAAAAGATCACTTATTTTTAGATATAAAAATGGCGGAGAGTGAGAGATTCGAACTCTCGGTACAGTATCACCGTACACACGCTTTCCAGGCGTGCTCCTTCAACCACTCGGACAACTCTCCACTTGCTTGACAAATAAAATCTATTATTTAATTGTCGGCTCATCACAACGGTACTAAGTTTAGCAAACTTTCCAACCCTTGTCAATAGTTTTACAGAGCCATTATTCAAAATTTTCTTTTTCATAAGGAAAAGGCTCTCATTAACACCCTGCCCAAGGATAACGGCTTGATTTCCAATGAAGAGAGAAACATATATTTGTCACCTGTCACCCTATAAAGGAAACGGATACTTTCATTCACATTATGATATAACAAACACCAACAGAAAAAATAAGGGAGGTATAAGCCTCCCATAACCGCACCATATTAATATAAGAAATCATCCTCGGCCAAGAATACAATAAATGACCCAAAAACTGTTACTATCCTCATAGCAATCATACTGCTGGCCATAGGTTTTACATTCTGAAAACTCCTCGGCAAATCAAGATCCATATCGTAATCCTTGCCTGACAGGTTGACAATATACAAGCCATTCAAAACATTGATGAACTCAGCCAGACTGTCTTCTGCCATGGTATCAACCTGTGTCATGTCTTCCCCGCTATAACGCTTCGCCATTTCCAGGAAAATATCATCCTCGGCCATGACGGCTACGGCAAGGGAAATTTCTCCACCCATACTCTGAGACACAATATGTGTACCGGTTAACTCAGGAACAGCAGGTTCTGGCATTATTACAGCATCTGTATTCATAAAACGCTGTAATGCACCTATAAACATTTCTGCATATTCCCCATATATCTCCTCAACCGGATTCATATCATCATACTTGGCAACAAGGGCATTAACAGCAACCTGAATAGGCTTTTCGTCTAACGCCTCGTATTCCTTATATAATTTATCCAATTCCCGTAGGTTACATATTCCTACATCAAGCAAGGCCTGAGCTATATAAGCATCACGGCCCGGTGCCATATTCTTCAGGCTATCCAATTGAGATTCAGATAATATCCCATCGGTCTTCAGAGCTTCTGAAGCATTATCCGCTTCCAGTAACTTAGTCAGCTGATCCTCAGATAAATATTGGTGCTGAACTGCCAATAAAGGCAATTGCGGTACAGCATCAATTGATTTGGACATCACCATATCTACATTCTTGTCTGAGAGCACGCCGATGTTTAATAAATACTGAGAAAAGTATCTATTGCCCATTTTCCTCAACCTTTCTCCGTATTCGTTCAACAGCCTGCTGTATCTGCTCTTGTGTATACGGCTTCTGTATGAAATCTAATGCCCCTAGATCCAAAGTTTCTTTTAACTTTTGAGATGTTCCAGCTGAAGAGAGCATGATAACAGGCATCTCAGGATTTACCTCCTTGATAACTTGAAGAGCCTCTATTCCACCAACCTCTGGCATTACAATATCAAGGATAACACCATCAGGCTGCTCCTGAAGATCCTTCATTATGGCCTCTTTTCCATTCTCTGCCTCAATCACATCGCATCCAAGCTGTTCCAAAACCTCACGCAGTTTTTTCCTTAACAACTTTGAATCATCTGTAATAAGGATTTTCAACTTATCAGCCAACTATGCCACCTCCCTTTAAAGTATTTCTGCAATTACATATAGCATATGAGATATTATACCACACTTAAATATTCTTGGTCATCTTAAAAAATTCTATATTATCTCTATTTTTCCTGCTGACAAATAGAATTATTTTAACAACTATAATTTAAATACTTCAAATATGCCTTTATTAATCTTAATATTACACTTAAAAATATTTTTTTATAACAGCACAGTGAATTATGTATTTCTTGCACAAAAATGGCTCCCCGTATGAGGAGCCATCTTACCGCCTTTTATGTTGCTTACCCGACAATTCCAGGTGTAGTCATAGCTTTTGGTGACAAAATAACATCCAGCTTTTCCTTCGTAAGCAGACCTTTTTCAAGAATTACCTCCCTGATTGGTCGCCCGCTGTTATAGGCCTCCTTGGCCAACATAGCGGCATTCTCATACCCGACATGTGGCAGCAAAGCAGTAACTATTCCAACACTTCTGTCAATCCAATACTGGCATTGCTCAACATTAGGCTGCAAATTAATCAACAGCTTGTCAACGAAGCCATTAACCGCATTAGTCAGGTAATTCATGGAATTAAACATATTAAATGCCATAACAGGCTCCATTACATTTAATTCAAACTGACCATTCTCAACTCCAAAGGTTACAGCCAAATCATTACCAATAACCTGGTAGCAGGTCTGGTTCAATACCTCAGCAATAACAGGATTTACCTTGCCAGGCATGATAGAAGATCCTGGCTGACGCATAGGAAGCTTCAACTCATAAAAACCACATCTAGGCCCGGAAGCCATAAGTCTGAAATCATTTGCCATTTTAATAAGCACCAATGCTGTATTCTTCATGGCAGCTGATACATCTGCAAAGCCGTCGGTATTATTTGTAGCATCAATCATATTATCAGCTGTACGATAAGTCTCACCAGTAACTTCACTGAGTATTTCTGCTACCTTTTTGATATATTCAGGCTCAGCATTAAGACCTGTACCTACAGCAGTACCACCCATGTTCATGACATGAATTTCACTTATTGCATGCTCAATACGGCTAATTCCACGACGAATCGAAGATGCATAGGAGCCCATTTCCTGTCCCAAGGTAATTGGCACAGCATCCTGCAGGTGGGTGCGTCCCATTTTAACAATATCAGCAAATTCCTTGGCTTTCTTTTCCAACTCAGTTGCCAAACGATCCAATGCTGCAATCAACTTTTTGGACTTAAAGCTCAAGCACACTTTGATTGCTGTTGGAAATGTATCATTGGTAGACTGAGCCATATTACCATGGTTATTAGGTGAAATGATGTCATAGCTCCCCTTTGGCTTACCACTCATTTCCAATGCACGATTGCACATAACCTCATTCATATTCATATTGAAGGATGTACCCGCACCGCCCTGGATAGGATCCACCGGAAATTGATCCAGCAGCTTACCGGCAATGATTTCATCTGTAACTGCCACCAGTAATTTACCTACATCCTCTGGCATCCTCCCAGTAGACATGTTGGCCAAAGCAGCAGCTTTCTTGACCTTTGCCATAGCCTGAACAAAGTCACTGTCCACACGCTGGCCGGTGATACAGAAATTTTCCATTGCCCGCAGTGTCTGAACCCCATAATAAACATCATCAGGCACTTCCAGTTCCCCTAAGAAATCATGTTCTTTTCTCATCTCATACTCTCCTCTCAAAAAAATATTTACCCGTTTGTATTTTGTATACAATATTCTTTAATTGAAGAATATCATTATATATGGTATTATGCAAGCATTTTTCATAAATATTTTACTATTTTTCCATATATTTTATTTATGATACTACATAATAAAAATAATTGATTTCTTAAAGGCCCTCATTGCTTGCCTAAACCAGTGTTTTTCAGTACTAAAACCCTATATAATACCCCCTCTGCACTGCAACATAATCCTACCTTCGCAAATCAGCTGCTGAGAAATATCTGCAAATTCACTATCATAAACATATCCCTTACTAATCATTTATATCTTCAAATTTTATATTTGTGATAATACGCCCCAATCTGGTCCCGGAAATAAAATTCCACATCCATTTTATTCCAACTGTAATATCAGCATGTATTCCTTCCAACCGCAGCAAATGTAAAAACATCCAAATACACCAGGCCAGAAATCCCCCAATCCTCAAATAACCCCAGGACACAACTGCTTCACAGCGACCAATGGTTGCCATACTACCATGATCCTTATATACAAATTCCTTTAATGTTTTTTGCCCTGATAATAATTTTCGAATATTATCAACGGCAGCATGTGCTTCCTGACAAGCGACAGGGGCAACAGTTGGTAAAGGTCTATCATTATGTAAAAAACAGGCATTGTCGCCTATTGCAAATATTTCCGGATATCCGGGAACCTGCAAGGTTTTGGTAACAATAATTCTGCCTGACCGATCACATTTGGTCCCAAGTGTAGCAACTACAGGATTGGCTTTGACGCCTGCTGCCCAGATAACGGTCTTACTAGGAATAAAAGTTCCATCTTTTAATGTCAAACCATCTTCGCTACAATCAGCCACAGCTGTATTCAGCATGACCTCTACGCCCTTTTTCCTCAACACTTTTAAAGTATAATTTCTCAATTTTTCCGGCATCATAGGCAATACAGTGTCTGTGGCTTCAATAAGTTTAATACTCACTTCATCAAAATTCAGATGAGGATAATCCAGCTTTTGTACTGCTACAAGTTCAGCTAATGCACCTGCCTCTTCCACGCCTGTGGGTCCACCACCAACACAAATAAATGTGAGCATCTGTCTCCGAACATCTTCGCTGTCCAACTGTTTATTTGCACGCTCAAACATGTGCAGCACATGATTTCTGATATGCAATGTTTCCTGAATGGTTTTCATACCATAGGAATATTTTTCCACGCTTTCCAGGCCAAAGTAATTGGTAGTTGCTCCCGCCGATACAATCAAATAATCATAGGCGATCTCCCCATGATTGGTATGCAAAATCTTATTTTTCCCATCAATGTCTGTAGCTTGGGCCATAAACAAGTCAATATTTTTTCGCTTACGAAACATGGCCCGCACCGGAAAGGATATATCGTCTGTGGACAGTACCGATGTGGACAGCTGATATAATAGTGGCTGAAACAAATGGTAATTTGTCCGGTCCACTAGTGTTATTTTCACATTTGTACCTGCCAGGGCCTTTATGGCTGCCACACCGCCAAATCCGGCTCCAACAATTACCACATGTGGTATTTTTTCTTCCAAAATTTATTCCCCCGTATCCCTAAATCCTATGTATCTGTTTTAAACCTGAAACCGCTCCACCGTTTGCTGCATACCTCCGGCCAATTCCGCTAAGCGCCCGCTAGCCTGGGCGATTTCCGTAATAGCCGCCGATTGTTCCTCCGCTGAAGCCGAAACATTACGAGCTTCGTCCATGGAACACTCCGCCTGCTCGTTGGCCCCATCAACGGAATCAGCAATTTTTCGACTGGCAGTGGCCAATTCCCTCATAGCAGTAGTAATATTGCCCATCCGGGTGTTCAGCTCGGTAACTCGCTGGGAAATCTCCTGGAACTCCCGACCGGCCAAATCAACTGCCTCCACACTTTCCTGGACATTTTGCTGGGACTCTTCTATAGACGCCACCACATTCCGTATATCCTTACCATTTTGCTGGATAAGGCCTGCAATTTGTCCGGCAGCTTCGTCGGACTGCTCCGCCAATTTACGCACCTCATCAGCTACTACCGCAAACCCGCGACCATGTTCACCGGCCCGAGCCGCCTCAATAGCGGCATTTAAGGCCAACAGATTAGTCTGTCCGGCAATCCCGGAAATCAATTCGACAATCTGCGCAATCTTCTTGGAGCTTTCCTCCAAAGTACCCGATGTTTCATGAGCAATCCGGGAGGTTTCCGAGGTGGCCTGTATCTTGGTCACAATTTCATCTATTAACCGATTGCCGTTTTCCGTGGCAGTTTCTGCATCTATAGCAGCTTTACGGGTGGTTTCAATATTACCAGTTACATCTTCAATATGACCAGCCACCTGCTCGGTAAGGCTAGAAATCTCATTGAAATTTTTCACCTGGCCTTCCATTTGTTCACCCACAACCGTTATAGATGCCGCCACCGTAGTGGATGCCTGAGCCGACTGGGAGGTTATCTCATTAAACCGTCCACTGGATTCCACCAGCTCATTGGCAGAATTGCGAACACCCTTAATAACATCCCGCAGGTGCCGCTTCATCTGCACATAGCGATAGAGCAGACGGTCAATTTCATCACCATCAGGAGACACACTTCTTTCTTCATTACTGGTACGCAAATCTCCCTCGGAAATCCGGGCCGCCATTCCTTCCAATGCTTCCAACCGACCGACGATACGACCTGTTACCCAGATAATCAGCCCCACCAATACTAAGATACCAAACAGGCATGATGTTACATAAATCCACCCCAGAGAATATACCGGTGCCATCATTTCAGCCTCTGGAACAAAAACTATGAAGGTCAGCCCGGTAGCCCCGATTGGTGCGGCAGCCATTAAATATTCCTGTCCACTAATTTCACGGTGAAGCATTGTAGACTGCCCCCCCAACAGTTGGGCCTCCACCGGTGCCAATGCCCCATTATCAATATCTTTCAGATTATCACTAAGGGACACCCCCGGATAATAGATCAAGCTACCATCCTGGCCTACGATAGCCGCATACCCCTTTTCTCCCAATTTAAAATCTTGGGCCACCTGACGAATGGCTTCCACATCCAAGGTTATACCTGCTACCCCCACGGACTGTCCATCCCGAACAATCTTGTGGACAATTCCTGCGGCCAACTTCTTGGTTTTGGATTCCTCATAAACCGGCGTATAGGCCACCCCATTTACCGCCATAGCGGCCTTATACCAGGCTCTGGTGGTAGGATCATAGCCAGCTGGCTTTTCTTTTTCCGTAATCCCTTGGGAGTCGGCCGCTGTCTTATCGGCATAACCTGTATAAACCGACTGAACGCCCTCCGTTGCCGTCTTTACACTCTTCAGATATACCATTTCGGCCTGCTGATCAATACTGCTGTTGCCGAGGTAAATAGCCGTTACTTCGGCCGCTTCTTCCTTTGACTTCAACTCATTATAAATTCGTTCACTGCTGCTGGCAGCTGCATAGCTTAGCGTATCCATAATCTGCTTTTCCAGCATAGTTTCCGATTGGTTATAGGAATATATATTCACTCCGCCCCAGATTAATAATATAGGTACAATAAGTACCATAAGCATTCGTGTTTTCAAGCTCTTTCTATGTTGCATAAAAAACTCCATTTCCTTTTATTGATGATAACAAATATCTCTATTCCGATATGGCTCATACTAGCATAACTTTGTTTCAGCCCTTTTACCATGATAAAAAGCACCTGTACTTGATTAAGGATTCATTCAGGCTTTAAGGCATTGTTCAAAACACAAAAGAATCGCGCCTAAACAAGAAATAGGAGCTGCGTTTCATCGCAACTCCTACTTCTTAATCTCAGGAGGGTATTATGAGCTATTAGTATAATATGGATCGATTTATTTTACTTAACAACATCTTTCTTCGCAATCCACTTGGACCACGGAGTTGCATAGTTATCTTTTTTATTCTCATTGACATACTTATAAAACCACTTAATCATACGGGCCTTGTCAGCATAAAAATCAGCCTTATAATCTGTATCCTTAGGTTTCTTTATAATATAAGCCACATAATTTCCACCAATAAGGTACTGCCGCTTTAGGATTTCAGTAAGTTCAACTTCTGGATTAGTCATAATATCCAACATAGCCATAAATGCAGTGGTTCGCCCTGCACCGGCCTGGCAATGGAAATGGAGCCATGCATCCTTTGGCAGCTTCTTGTAGAAATCAATAAACCGATCGATATACTGAGGGGCAGGCCAGAGATGATCAAGGGCGGTAATACGGAAGTAGTTAACGCCATTAGCCTTGGCCAATTCCTCCTCAGTCATTACAGTTACGGCCTTAACTACCTTAGGATCTTTGGCATACTTATCATATTTGCCAGACTCCACAGCCGCCATAGTAATATCCTTGCCCTTAATGGCATTCAAACGGTCACGCTCATCTTTGATGATGTCCTCAAAAACATCATTCTTATTGAAGTTACCCCAGTCACGGAGACCATACCAGCTGCAGCCATTTCCGTTGATAATTCCATGGGACTCCTGACGAAGGTCGATATCATAGATTGGACCATTGGTGTGCTTACGAATTTCTTTGATTACGGCTTTAAATTCGCCCTCAGACATCATGCCACTGGCAGATGCATGCATCTTATCCAGACCCTGGCGGGTTGGATTCAGCCCAGTACCACCCTCAAAGTATTTGGACACCTTGCCTTTTACTTCATTGGTGTAATCAGAATAGCATGCACGGAAATTCCGTGGTAATTCATCCTTGTTAGCGGTATCAATACGCCAAATGAAACCGGAGTAATCCACATCCCGATCAAAGCTGTTTTCCTTTGCCCACTGAGAATAAGGCTTGTCCAGCTCCGGGTGCTGGGTTACATACTTGTAAAACTGCTTAGTAAATACATACCGATCTACATAAAGCTGTCTTTCCCAGTTTTTCTTCTTATCAGGAATTTCACTAAGATCAGTCTTGCCCAGAATAGCCTGACGCTTGATTATATCATTGAAGGAAACGCCTTTTGGTGCGCTCTTCAAAATATCATGCATTACCATAAAAATGGTAGTACGGCCCATACCGGCATAACAATGATAATGGAGCCAGGCATCCTTTGGCAAAGTCTTCCAAAAGGCCAGGAACTCATCCACCTGCCGGTCAGATGGGGTAAAATGGTCCTGGACAGCCAAACGGAAGTAATTAGCACCATGCTTTTTCACCATTTGCGCCTCATTCATCACCTTGCCAACGGTGAAATTCTGTGGCGGGCCTACTTTGTTACCTTTATCTTCAAAGGTATAAACCTCAATCTGCTCGCCATTTTTCGCTGCTTTGGATACCTTATTCAGCTGGTCCGTTTCAACATGCTCCACAATATATTGCATACGACCATCATTACCCCAGTCCTTCTTGGAGAACCAGCTGACAGCCATACCGTCAAAATATCCATGTGACTCCTGACGCAGGTCAATATCATAGAACTTATCCGCATCTACCGGAACAGCCAACAGAATATTTTCCAGTTCCTTTTCCGAAAAACAACTGGATGCCGATACATTTAAATCCTTTAAACCAACATCAGACGGCAGGACACCATCACGGGCCTTGTTTTTGAGCTTATCCATGCTGGTACGGAAATTACGCGGCAATTGTTCCTTGTCATACCGGTCAACCTTTAGGGCAAGCTCCGGTGCCTTAAAATCTGCATTTTTACTGGCCGAATCATCAGATTTAGCCAAGCCGGCTGCCGAGAACTGCAACGCAATCATTACTGCCAAACCTAAGGAAACAAGGGTTTTCTTTTGTATAAACATAACTTATTCTCCTTTATCAGAATTTAGTAGTAAGTTTCAGATAAACCTGATTCTTGGTATTTTCACCCTGTACATTTCCTTCAGTATCAACATTTGAAGAATCTGATACAGTATGAGCCCAGAACCGGATAAGGGACAGCTTGGAGGCCTTGCTGAGCTGATAACTGAACTCAGCACCAACGCCCTTGTAACCAACCTGATCAAGATAATCATCATAGGCTGTGTACTTGTCATTCATAAAGAGGTTCTGATCAGCCTTGAGCCAGCTCAAAGCAACCTCCCAGTCGCCGGCTTTCTTGGCATTGCCATAATGAAGCTCGAATACATAGCCATTAGTTTTTTTGTTGGAACCAATATAATCATAACCATAGCTATACATCCCCTCAGCTTCCTTATCGGAGGCATAGAAACGACTGGTATTATAATCAGTAATATACTCACCGGAAGCCCACAGCTTGCCAACAATTGGGGTACGGCCATAAAAGCCCAGATATCTGTCTGGCTGATGTCTGCCATAATATATACCGGCATATTGATCAACTATACGCTTATCACTCTTCTTGGCAAACAAATGCCTATAATCAAAGAAATATAACAGACGCATATGAGTAGGTCCATCAGCAGCTTTTACCTTGCCTTTTGCGGCATCCCATCTTGCCCGGCCATCATACTCATTACAGAGGTAATCATGAGCATCATAACCGTAGGAAGCACGGAATATATCATTCTTGGTAATATAATACTCACCCAGGAACTGGTTGGTACCACCCTTAGACAGCCACAATCCTTCACCGACCTTGGCCTTCATAGTACCCAAGGTAATGGCTCCGGTATTTGCATCGCCAAACTTACCAAACTGTTTGGTTACATTAGCAGCATTTAGCAAAATCTTATTTTTCTCATAGCCATCCTTATATTTTCCTGAATTATCGTGGAATGGCATTTCAGTGGTGGATTTAATCTTAATACCAATATTAGCTAACCATCCGTCCCCCATATTTGCATCACCATAGAGACGGAATTCGGACTTTAACTTATCATTTTTGTTGGTTTCCATTTCAAGACCTGTTTTGAGACTCCCGGACCAGACCAGCTTACTCTTATTTTTGTCTTTCTTCTTTAATTGCTCTTTAGTAGCCTTTTCACTGGCCTTAACTGCTTTTAACTGTTCTTCCAATTCAGCCATACGGGCCTGAAGTTCAGTCATTTGCTGCTCCAAGGTGGTGGTGGAGGCATCATCAGATTTTTTTGCCTCCACTGGCGATCCGCCAACCAAATTTGCTGCCAGACCGGCCGCTACCAGACAAGCCAGCATTTTCTTTTTCCCCATAAAAGATTTCATTTTTCTCCCCCTTAAATAAATATAACAACAATAAGTTCGATGACATTAACAAAATGTCTATATCATATTCGCGAACATCTCGCATCCCCCCAAGATACAGTCCACGGTATACGCATGCGATTCACTCAACATAGCCTTTTTCTTTACACCATTGACTCCAGCTTATGCTCAGATCAGGATGTTCTTTTGCATAATCATAAAATCGGCGTGTAAACTCAGCCCGCTTTGGATAATTTTCCGTTTTATAGGTATCTGTTGCTTTCTTTGCAGATTTGCGTACATCCTGCCCCCCCATCAGCACCTGACGGGTCATTATTTCATCGTAGCTCAATTTACCGGCATTATGCAGCATATCTATCATACTCAACGCTATGGTTGTGCGGCCAACTCCCGCTTCACAATGAGCATGTATCCAACTATTAGCTGGTAAGGTTTTATAAAACTCAACAAATCGATCTATATTTGCGTTTGTTGGTGCCGTATAATCCATGATTGGAATACGAAAATACCTTATCCCTAAAGATTCCAAATATTCTTTTTCTGTCATTACAGATTCAACCTGAATCGGCACTGTAAATACAATGTCCTTATTCTTGGCTTGCACAGCAATATCAGCATATCCCTTCTGCTTTACATCCGCCAAAAGAGCACATTCCCGTTCATCCACCTGATCTGCTGACAACCCTTTGTTAAAGGTCTTATATCGACTATACCAGCTCACACCATGGCCATTAATATAACCATGGGATTCATTGCGCAAATCTAAAACAATAATAGCTTTCCTTTCAGCAGGAATCTTTTGCAGTAAAGCTTCAAATTCATTTTTTGAAAAAAAGCTGCTCCCTGAAACACGCAAATCCTTAAGGCCATATGCAGATGGATATATATCATCTTTCGCCCTTTTAAATTTTTCTTCTGATGCTGCCCGATATTCATTGGGCATATTAGAAACCCCATAAATCCGATCAAATTTTAAGAATTGCCCATTTACCGGTTCAGCCGCCATTGTCAAACTGCAGTAAAGCATTAATACAGCTGTTAATGCCACTGATAACCAGGAAGTAAAATGTTTCATAATATCACCTCTTTTTCTTCTTGATACTTTAAAATCTTGTTTTTTTAAGATAATGACTAGAATATATTCCTGGGAAAACATTCCCAAATGAGCATATTACTTAGGAGTCATCCTCTACCGTCAACTTTATTGTACTTATGTTGCTCATATTTTGCAAGCTTCTTTGTTATAAAACGCCAATATCCTTATATTTTTGAGAATATTTCCGCAATATTTTATAGAAACTATTCTGGCAAATCTACCAAAAGCCTTATATCGCCATTGTTCAAATTTTTCTTTTAAACAAGAAAAATCTTCCAATTAGCGTTTCCCCTAAAGGGACTAACTTCGTGTCACAACGAGGTGGGAGATATGCTCACCAGCTGTTATAGATTGATTACCCCTACCTAAAAAGGAAGGGGGACAGCTTAAGCTCGTTATAATGCTTTAATTTTGCCATAAAAAAATACCGCCTAAGTAGTTTTGATAATTTCCTTATCTACTTAGGAGGTATCATATCAATTAATAGTCAGGTTTTATAACGCCATTGTTCAAATTTTTCTTCTTTAGAAGAAAAATCTTCCAATTAGCGTTTCAACGAGCTGGGAGATATGCTCGCCAGCTGTTGTAGTTTGTTTTCCCCCACCTAAAGAGGAAGGGGACATCTTAAAGCT
>NZ_JAILFV010000089.1 GCF_024697385.1 Anaerovibrio sp. | reverse complement strand
CCCCCCACCTATAGAGGAAGGGGACATCTTACACCGAGTTATAAAGGTGCTGCGCTTCATCCTTTTACGGGGGAAGTGGCAGCACCTTTTTGTATTGGTAAAATTAAAATAAAATTAGAGTTTGACTTTTTCACCTTTTTTACAGAAACTATTGCTATATTGAAAATGTACCAAGGGGAAAGCCTTAAATTTAGTGGGTTAAATTAATTGAAAGGATGTGAAGCTGTAGTATGGATACGGAAGATATTTGTGAATATTTCAAAAAAGTTAAGGGGTATATGAAGAATACCCGGCTGAATGATTTATCAAGAATGCTTAGAGTTACAAGGATGCATAATCTGGGAAAGGGCAAGGCAATACTGGTAGCAGGAATTGTTGCATGGTCAGCCTTTGCCTGCAGTTTTGGCAATGTAAATAGCGCTGCAGCTGCCAGCGTCGGCCTGTTGGGGCAGGCAGGAATATTTACTGAAGGTATGCGACTGGGGGGAATTCCTTATCGCAATAGAAATGGTAGGGTAGTAGTATCCGGTAGTGCTTCCAAGCAGGACAATGTCTTGGATGGATGTCAGGTCAGGGCTCAAGTGGCCTATAACATGGCCAGGGCTAATGAACCGCGGATTACATTGGATATGCTTGATATTGCCGATAAATTGGGAACTACAATGGAGGGCCTCGAATATTCTGTAAAAACAGCCTCCAGTGTCAAAAGCAAGATCGTCAGGAAAATAGATAAAGCCCGCCAGTCCGGTGAGGTTCCGAAGCAGGATTATGAATATGTATCCGAAACAGGAGATTTGTTAAGATATACCCAGGTGGTAAAGCATGATGATATGGCAGACATGGTTCGTGCCACTGTAAAGCTCCTTGAGGAGAAGGGCTATACTGTGGATGAGGTGGATAACAAATACCTTAATGAATCAGGCAGGTACAAGGCAGTCCACCTGAATGCCACCAGCCCTTCTGGCCAGTCATTTGAAATGCAGGTACATTCTCAGGAAACTCTGGCTGTGGGCAAGGCAACTCACGCCATGTACGAGGAATGGCGCAATCCTGAAACCGATGACATCCGTAAGGCGGAGCTCTTTCGGGAAATCAAGGCAGCCTATGATGATTTGCCATTGCCTAAGGGTATAAAAAAACTAAACAGCTATAAGAGAAATACAAATATTGCATAGATGTCATTTTGCAGCAGCATCATACAGATATGTTGAAGCTTAGAATGAATTATGCTAGACTTAAGGTATGTTAATTAAGCTTTTAGCTATTTAGGGAGTTGAGTATATGTCTAAGTTTTGCTCGAACTGTGGTCAGGAACTGGAAGATTCTGCTACATTTTGTCATAATTGTGGTATTGCGGTGGGAAGTGCACCTGCTAAGCCGATGAATGGTGCTGGCTATGGCCAGACAGGTCAGCAGGCTTCCTACGGTCAGTATGGGCAGCCAGGTCAGTATGGGCAGGGCAGCCCTTATGGTTGCGCTCCTGGTGTTGCGTGGTCCATCGGTGATGACAAAAAGCTGGTCAATAAAGTGGCTTATGGATTGTTGGGCCTTTTGTTGGGGCACCTGGGAATTCATAAGTTTTATGCCGGTAAGACCATGTGGGGCATAATATATCTTGTTTTCTGCTGGACATTCATTCCTGGACTTTTGGGCATTGTTGAGGGAATCCTCGGACTTGTGGCCGATAGTGATGTCAATGGCAATATTTACGCTTGAGAAATTTTGCGGAAGTAGCAGCAACAGATAATTTTGGCCTGGGGAAATTTGTATTAAAACATTTGGTACCTGTCTGCGGATGGGTACTTTTTGTTACGGATAAAATTAAAAAATATGCAGGAAAATATCATCTCAATGGAGTATTAATCAAGGATAGAGTATGTCATTAAGAGGTGATTCGGGGTTGAAATACATATCATATTATGATTCTCCTGTTGGAAAGCTATACCTGACTGCAGATGGAAAAGGACTGACGGGTATTGCCTATGAGCATGAGGATGGAAACACCTTTCCCATGAATATTCGGGATGTGAAGTTCAGCGATAATTTACCTGTTATTATTGACACAAAGCTGTGGCTGGAACTGTATTTTAGCGGTAATAATCCAGGTTTTATGCCAAAGCTGTCCATCCATGATTCACCCTTTAGGGAACAAGTATGGAAAGTGCTGAAAACTATTCCCTATGGGCAGTCCATGTCTTATGGTGAAGTTGCCTCAATTGTTGCCAAACAGCGTAAAACCAAGGCTTCTCCCCAGGCGGTTGGGGGGGCATTGGCACATAATCCAATAGCAATTATTCTCCCCTGTCACAGAGTATTGGGCGCTGATGGAGGCATTACAGGGTATAATGGCGGTATAGAGGTAAAAAAATATTTATTGGATCTGGAGAAAATAAATTATATTGAAAAATAAATGAAACCTGTTCGGTTCTGCCGGATAGGTTTCATCAATAAATTTTGTGTGTATTGTGAGGAGCAGTTATGAAGGTTTTAATAATTAATGGCAGTCCAAAGGCTAATGGAAATACTTCTGTGGCCATTGATGAGCTGAAGAAAGTATTTGATGCAGAAGGTATTGAGGTACAGGTGGTACATATTGGCAATAAGGCAATTCGAGGCTGTATAGGCTGTTATTCCTGTGGGGAAACCAGGAAGTGTGTATTTGATGATGAAGTAAATTCTACTGCCAAGCTGCTGGAAGAGTGTGATGGCATGGTGGTGGCATCACCTGTATACTATGCATCACCGAATGGCACTGTGTTGTCCTTTTTGGATAGATTATTTATGAGCTGCAAGGCCGATAAGACGATGAAGGTAGGAGCCAGTGTCGCTGTAGCCCGTCGTGGCGGTCTGTCAGCTACCTATGATGCGCTGAATAAATATTTTGGAATATGCGGAATGCCTATTGCATCCAGTCAGTATTGGAACAGTGTTCATGGCGCAGCTCCTGGGGAAGCCAGGGAGGATAAAGAAGGACTCCAAACTATGCGGACATTGGCAAGAAATATGGTTTTCCTGATGAGGAGCATTGCCCTGGGCAGGGAAAAATATGGTGTTCCGGAGAGGGAGCCATGGGAAAAAACTAATTTTGTAAGATGATAGATTTTGGGGCTGGGGAGTAACCATTATCCCCAGTCCTGATTTTATGTCTAATGAGTAATGTGGGCTTTGGCAGGTGATGATTGGATGGAACAGAGCTTTTATATTTTTGACGGAAATAAAGTACAGTGGGTAGAGTCCAAGGCACCTTGGGTTCAGGAAGATATAGAAAAATTTAATCTCAGCTTTGTTAGCCGCGACATGACTGCCGAACAGGTACAGGAAAAAGCTGATGACAAGCCGTATCATTTATTGGCTTACGTTGATGCAAGTGATTTTTCAGAAAGATATAACCAGATTTATAAAAATGCGTGTGCCAGATGGCGGGTACAGCTTTATAAACCTCAAAAGACAGCAATCATTTTGGTGGATGTCTATACGGTTTCTGCCAATTATCAGGGAATATCTCTTCACACCAGAGGAAGCAAGCAGTATTCTCTTCGTCTGGATTATGGTAAATGGCAGTATATAGCCATTCCTTCACAAACAGACAGGCTTGAGTTCGGAGGTAATGGCTTTTCCTATAAATATGACTGGACAGATAAGGGCTTTGACTTTTCAGTGGATATTCCTCAGGTGGTAGTGGATAAGGTTATGGGCTTTTTAATGGAGCTTTCCAGGGAGGAATTTGGTTTTGTGCCTACTGTGCCGGAGAATATGCCTCCAGGAAAATTGTTGAAATATTTTATCCAATATCCTTTGGATGTCAGTGTAGGCTGGTATGTAGAGCTTTTGGGGTATGATTTTTCCCGTCAGGTCCTGCGTACCAATGACAGTAATTTTCAGATAATCTGTGATTACCTGCAGCTTCCGGCCACCAAGGCATTGCAAAGGGCGTACAGGCAGTATGGCAGAATACTGATTATCTGCTTTTTCCTTCAAAAAATAGGCCTTACAGATACGAATTTATGGCCATTATTTTATGATATGGATATTTTTATGGGTAATGATCTGAGCAAATGGGGTATCGACCGCTCCGGTCATTTTTATCTCAAAAATGGAGGACGGAAAACACTGTGGTGGGGCAGTATCAATGATTATGCCATAAGGAACTGGTGGAGTCAGGAGGAGAATGATACCACCGGATATGATAGCCAGTATGTAGGATGGCAGCTTTTGTATGAATGGCTGCATGATAAGTGGAATCCGCAACGGGTGGCAGAAATCCTTCGTGGTGCCATGGAAACAAACAGCTATATAGTCTCAGACTGTCTTAATATGTGGTTTCACGATTATACAGAGGATGATTTTCGGGATGATTTTGTTCAGTCGATTTATCGCACTGGTTTTTCCAGGGATACCCATGATATATGGATGGATGCAAGGCGGCGGATAGATAATGAACAAAGGCGTCGGGAAGCTAATGCCAAACATAAGGATTTTATGAACATCGAATTTACCTTGACCAAGGGAGACCTTATGAAAGAAGAGGATACTCCTTATGGGAGCTTTAAAGTAGCCCGTAGTGGCAGTGAGCTGTTTCAATTATCTGAGAGATTCCATAATTGTGTTTTTTATTTGTATACAGAAAAGATGAATCGCAGGGAATGTACCATATATTATTTAGAGTCTAACGGAAAGCTGGTTGCATGTATAGAGGTTGCCGGAGGAGTAATCCGACAGGCTTTGGGAGATCATAATAATATATTGACAGGAGAGATTCTTGACGCTGTCAAGGACTGGGGGATACGACATAATCTGGAATTCAAGCCGATAATGTAATCTGATTTCACATTAAATATTTTGGGGCACATTAAAAAGAGGCAGGCCATCCAGGCTTGCCTCTGATTTTTATTGTATTAGATATTGTACATGTGGTTCAGTGGTCCTGAGCCCTTGCCTATATCCAGTCCGGCCTTTAAGGCTCCGGTAAGATATTTTTTTGCCTTGGCAATGGCCTCAGGCAGCTCCATTCCCAGGGCTAAATTGCAGGCTATGGCAGATGACAGGGTGCAGCCTGTTCCGTGGGTATTAGGGTTATCTATATGCTCCTGGCGGTACCAGTTGAATTCTTCGTTGTAATAGAGTAAGTCTGTAGCGGTTTCCTTCAAATGACCGCCTTTTACCAGAACGCCACCGTA
>NZ_JAILFV010000087.1 GCF_024697385.1 Anaerovibrio sp. | reverse complement strand
GAAGATGCTGAGGAAGAGGATGAGGACATAGTGGCAGAACTGCCAGCTGTGGAGCCTGAGCAGACCGTAAGCAAGAGCACTGGTAAAGCCAACAGCAAAGGCACTAGCAAAACCAATAGCAAAGGCAAGGGCGGCAATACTCGCGGTAAGAAAGCGTGATGTGTCATGAGTGCTTTTCAGGACCAGCTGAAGAAGGATTTTGCCAATGTGTTTATCAACCTTGACGAATTCGGCTCCGAGCACGAATTAAACGGCGTAAATGTGCGATGTGTGGTTCAGTCTCCTACAGAACAGGATAACCTTTTAAAGGGCCTGCAATATCGGGGATTTGAAGCCGTACACGCACAACAGGCCATTGTTTATGTCGTAAAGGATGATTTGCAGGAGTTCCCGGCAAAGGATGAGGTTATGACATTTGATGGTGAAACATGCGTTGTTGATTCATGTGAGAACCAGATGGGTATGCTCAAGATAACCCTTGATTTTAACCATGCTTAGGCGGTGATATTATGGCTATTATTGCTGAATTGACTGGTGAAGAGATGTTAATTCGGGCACTTAATTCTTTGGCTGATAAAAACATCAACCGAATTATAGCTACAGCAGCTGGCAGAGCCGCCACCCATGCCCGAAAAGTGGGCACCAAGGAAATAAGAAAGGTGTATACTGCTAAATCTGGAGCGCTGAAAGGCAAGGCACAAATCAACAAAATGGCTGATGGTGCAGTAATTAATATTCGTGGTGGCAGTGAGCCGGTTAAATCATTTAGTGCAATTGTTAAGGGAAAAGGCATTTTTGTTGCAATCAAACGCAATAAAAAGGCGCTAATTCCCCGTTCATTCATGTTAAATAACCGCTTTGTGGCCAGAGATTCAACCAGCCGCCTGCCATTCCATGATTTGTATGGTCCATCTGTACCACAGTTGTTTGGCAATCCAGATGTATTGTCCAAAATGGAAGAGGCGGGGGCGGATATGTTTGAACGAAGGCTCATACATGAAATAACAAGGAGGTTAAACGTATGACCCCTTTGGATTGTGCCAGGGGCATTGCAACCTTTCTGAAAGAGGCTTGCAAGGAGTATGATGAAAAAATCGTCAATATTTACCCTGGCTTTTTGCCAAAACAAAATGTGGCAGCCGAGTTAAGACAGATGTGCCCTGCCATTGCGGTAAGGCCAGATCATGTAATTGATGATAAGGAGCAATCAACTGTTGGCATAGTAATCTACATATCGGTAATAGATAAGGACAAGAACTATTCCGGTGATACTTTATTCCATCTGATGGAGTTTATAAGGATGAAGCTTCTTGACAGTAACCCTATTGCCGACAGGTTTTTAATTGCCAATGGGATGAAAGCTACGGTTACCGATGAACAGCCTTTCCCATTATGGTTGGGCTATATCGAGTTTGATGTCTATCTGCCACAGCCTAAAAATCATAGTAATGCTAAGTCACTGGCTGGAGAATGGGGGTGCTGATGTGGCAAAAGCAAAAAACAAGAAAGAAATAATCCAGTCTACAGGAATCAAGGAAAAAACACCTATGATTTATGTAGGACCGGGTGCAAAAAATTCTATTCTGTCCACCTTTTCCATCTTTGCAGATGGTATTCCGACAGAATTTATAAATGATGATGTTTTAAAACACCTTTTTGTTACACCTGATAAGCTGAATGAAGCCAGGCAGGCAGTGGGCAAGAAGGGTACAGCACTCAACACTTTTTATAAGAAAGCTGTTGAGAAACTGAAAGGAGAGAATAAATAATGGCGTATTTTCATGGTGTAAAGGCCAGTGAGGTTCCTACTTCGATTGTTGCACCTGTACAGACAACTGCGGGCTTGCCTGTTGTATTTGGTACGGCTCCGGTGCATCTGACAGATGCTCCAACTGCTTATGTTAATAAACCTGTTATCTGCTATTCTTGGACTGAGGCTGTAGCTGCTTTGGGCTATAGTGGTGATTGGGATAAGTATACTCTTTGCGAGGCTATGTACAGTGAATTCAAGCTGTATGCTGTTAAGCCTATTATCTTTGTGAATGTACTTAACCCTGCAACGCATAAAACAGCTGTCAGCGGTGTATCCGAGGATTTGGCAGCAGATAAGACAGTAACCCTTAACGAGCCGGTTATCCTCAGCACATTAAAGGTTAAGGCATCCTCTGAGGCATCTTCCGATGCGGTACTGAATACTGACTACACAGCTGCTTATGATGATGATGGCAAGCTGATTATTACCGTACTTCCTGACGGAGCCCTTGCTGAGAATACCAGCATCGTTGTGACCTATGACAAGGTAGACCCTACAGCAGTGACTGCCAATAATGTTATTGGTGGTGTGGACAGTAGCGGTAATTCCACAGGTTTGGAGCTTATTGACCAGATCTATACTCTGTTCTCCATGGTACCTGGTATTGTGGCAGCTCCGGGCTGGAGTGAAAATCCAACTGTAGCAGCTGTTATGAAGGCCAAGAGTCTGAATATCAGTGAGCTTTTCCGTTGCATTTGCCTTACTGATGTTGATACCTCGCAGGTAACAAAATATGCCGATGTAAATGCCTGGAAGAATAACAACAATTACACTGGCACTAATCAGGGCGTATGCTGGCCATGTGTTCGCATGGGTGATATGGTATTCCACATGTCTACTCATCTTATGGGCGTTATAGGTGTAACAGATGCCGCAAATGATGATGTGCCTTATCAGTCTCCATCCAATCAGACACTGCAGGCCACTGGCCTTTGTTTGAAGGATGGCACTGAGGTTACCTTGTCCTTGCCACAGGCTAATCTCCTGAACAGCCAGGGCGTTATCACAGGTCTTAATTTCTCCGGTGGCTGGAAGCTCTGGGGTAATTATACCGGCGCATATCCGTCCATTACCGATGTAAAGGACAGCTTTATCTGTGTTCGCCGTATGTTTGACTGGCAGTATCAGACCTTTATTCTGACTTACTGGCAGAAGGTAGACCAGCCTCTTACCCCTAGACTGGTCAAGACTATCGTTGACAGTGAGCAGATTCGTCTTAATGGCCTTGTTTCCCGTGGCTTCCTGCTGGGTGCTGATGTTAAGTTCCTTGAAGAGGAGAACCCTACCACTGACCTGCTCAATGGTATTATTCGCGTTCATAGCTACATCACTCCACCAGTTCCAGCTCAGGAGATTGATGATATTCTGGAATATGATGTCAATAATTTCCAAACATTGTTCAGCTAATAAGGAGGTTTAAACAATGGCAGTAAATAAGGTTCCTGAAGTTATTAATGACATGCGTGCCTATATTGGCGGCAGTTCTGACGATATGATTGGCGTTAAGGAGGTAGAACTCCCAGAGTTCTCCTCCTTAACTGCTGAGGTTACAGGCATTGGCCTTGCGGGTAAAATCGATGCGCCGGTTGAAGGCCATTTCGATGGCATGGAAACCAAACTCACATGGCAGCTTCCTACAAAGACAGCTGCTACCTTGATTGGTGGCAAGACCGTTAGCTTGGAGCTGTATGCTGACAAACAGTATTTTGATAGTGGAAGCGATGCCTATGTTCATGAGCAGTATCGTGTTGCAGTACGTGGCCGTGTAAAGAGCCATAAGCCAGGCAGCATTAAGGCCGGTGAAGCTACCGACAGCGAAACCGTTATTGAGACGCACTACATCAAAATCGACATTGGTGGACAGACTGTCTGTGAGGTCGATAAGTTTGGCTATAAGTGCGTAATCAACGGCGTGGATCTGCTGGAGCAGGTACGTAAGAACATCGGAATGTAATGGAGGTATAAATGATGGCAGCAGAAAAAGAGCCAAAAGCGAATCCGGTTGCGGAAATGGAGACTGATGTGGAGCTGGTTCCGGAGGTAGTGGATGAAAAGGATGTAATCCATCTGAAAAAGCCGCTGCCAAATGGTAATACACAGCTGATTTTTGATTTTGACCGTGTAAACGGCTACACTCTACTGAAGTGTGAGAAGCAGGCCAAGAAGGAAGACAGTGCTATTTCCTATCTGCCATTCTCTCAGGTTTATCAGGCATTTGTAGCCGCTGCAGCCGCCAAAGTCAAGTATGACGATATTCTGAATCTTGACGGTGCAGATTTCATAGCTGTAACCACCAGAGTACAGGGTTTTTTAATGAATGTGGGCAGATAAGTCTTATCCGGACATCTGCCTTAAGAATGGCCAAATATACAAAAACGCCGATAGATTTCTTCCTGAAGTTATCTATCGGCGAATTTTATAAATGGGTAGAAGCAGTAAACGAGGAAATCGAGCTGGAAAGCAAAGAAATGAAAAAGGCGCAAAAAAAATAAGCGCCTTTTTCAAGACGCTCATGGCAATTTGCGTTTAGGCTCAAAATGAGCTAATAGTTCTTGGCATTCAGCAAGGCCCTCCTTGCAGATTCTATCTGCTTCAATAAGGGCTAGCTTCTCGCACCATGTTTTATTTTGACAATCGGAACAATCCATATAATGAGGATGTTCTTCTACTGAATACTTGCATGCAAGATAAGGGTCTGAATTGTTTAGGATTGAAGCTCTGAATAAGAACGACATGTTCAACACCCCTTTTTATTTAATTATACCATGAAAGGAGGCTGGCGAAAAGTGGCAGGTAAAGTAATGGAATTGGCACTTAAAATTAAAGGACAGCTTGATTCTTCCTGCACAGCAGCTATGCGGTCTGTAGCCGAAAAAGCAAATGAGCTGCAGAATAATTTTAACAATCTAACGAAAGCTACTAAAACTTTGCATACTGCTGAAAATATATTGAGACAGGGTAGCGATGCCCTGAAGCAGTCTCTGGCTCAGGATACTGTTTTATTAAAAACCATGGAGCGCTTTAGGTCATTAAAAATGACCAGCGAAGAAACTGCCAGGGCATTCGATAAAGCCAAAGCTAAAACATCTCAATTAGCAGCTGAATTTAGGCAGTCACAGGCGGCAACAGCTCAATTAAAAGCACGCCTTGATCAAGCAAAAACTGCATTACAGTCCATGAAAGGTAGCGTACCTACTGAGGTCATACGAGCTGCTAAGGCTGAGATAAAGTCATTAAATGCAGCATATCGTGAAAGTGCAGCAGCCACCAGGGCAGCCAGTCAGGCTTTTAATGCTTCAAAACAAAATGCCGCCGGGCTTAAAGCTGCATTGTCTGGCCAGCGTACTGAATTACAGCAAATTCGAGGGACACTGCAGGCGGCAAAAATAACAACATTGGATTATGCCAAAAGCTATGCCACCTTAAAAAATCGAATTAATGAAGCCAATACAGCCTTGCAGAATAATAGCAAAAGAGTGGAGCGGGCGCAGAAAGCTCAAAAAGCAGCTGAGAGGAGAGATAGTGCTCAGCAGAATCTTTTTGCAGCGGGCAGTAACTTTGTAATGGCCCAGCAAGCGGCTGAAACTATAATGTCTCCTCTAGTTGGCACCATAGAGGTCGCTGCTGAATTTCAGGCGGCTATGTCCAAAGTAAAGGCTATAACTGGTGCGACAAGTGAAGAATTTTCGAGATTGGAAGCAGAGGCTAAGCGATTGGGCCGGACAACACCATTCACGGCCAAACAATCAGCTGATGCTATGACATATTTAGGTATGGCAGGATGGAACACTGAACAGATACTTGCCGGTATGCCAGGTTTATTGAATCTGGCTACTGCCAGTGGTACGGATCTTGCCAGAACAGCGGACATCCTATCAGATGATTTGACCGCATTCGGATTATCTGCAGAACAAGCAGCGCATATGGCTGATGTATTCACCCTGACCGCAACTCGTACCAATACGAATGTGGAGATGATTGGTGAAACCATGAAATATGCGGCTCCTGTAGCAAGAGGCTATGGAGCAACCATGGAGGAAACAGCTGCATTAACCGGTTTAATGGCTAATGCGGGTGTAAAGGCCAGTCAGGCGGGTACATCCTTAAGAGCTGGTTTCTTAAGGTTGGCAGGGCCGCCTAAGAAAGCTTCAAAAGCTCTTGATGAGCTTGGTATCTCATTGTCAGATGCCACAAGAGAACAGCAGGAAGCCCAAGCAGCACTGCAAAGTTTGGGTATTGATATGGACAGCTTCAGCGGTAGTCCGGCGCACAAGATGGTTGGTATCATTACTGAGTTAAGAGATAAAACAGCAGGAATGACCGGAGAACAGAAACTGGCAACGTTGTCAGCCATTTTTGGCACCAATGCCGCCACTGGCTGGTTAAATGTTTTGGAAGCTGGACCAGAGGTATTCGAAGAGCTGACCAAGCAGATGGAAAATTGTGACGGGCAAGCTGAACTGACAGCCGGAATAATGCAGGATAATGCTCAGGGCGCACTTACCAGATTCAAGTCAGCTGCGGAAGGAGCTGCACTTGCTATTGGAGAGAAGTTCCTGCCATATGTTGGGAAAATTGCTGATAAGGGTGCAGAAATGGCGCAGAGTATTGGCGAATGGGCTGAAAAGCACGAAACACTGATTTTAACCATAGGTGTTGCTGCTGCAGCAATTACTGCCTTTATATTGGCAGCAACTGGCATAGCCTTAGCCTTTGCTGGAATACAGTTTGTTATTGCACAGCTCACGGCCATGAAAGTTGCCATAACAGGTTTAGAATTATCCACCAAATTGGCTGCGGCGGCAACAAAAATATGGACTGGTGCACAGTGGCTTTTAAATGCGGCCATGAACGCAAACCCAATAGGGTTGGTTATCATGGGAATTGTTGCATTGATTGCTATTGGCTATGTTCTTATGGAGAACTGGGACACCGTAAGGGAATATATGACCATGATTTGGGAATCCCCAATAGCCGCATTGTTGGCATTTATTACCGGGCCAATAGGCATGTTAATATACATTGTTTCCGGTATAATTGCCAACTGGGAGGAAATCAAGGCATGGTTCAGTCTTTTGTGGGATGATCCGTCAGCAGCGTTGGAACAATTTGTAAATTTCTTCCAGGAAAAGCTTATGGGATTATGGAACAAGGCCAAAGAATATGGCGCGAAAATAGCCGAAGCTCTTAGTTTTGGGATATTTAGTGCTGATGGTGGTGGCGGTACCGATGTAAGCCACAATGCCCAGGGCGGTATCTACAACAAGGGCGCGTTCCTTACCACCTTTGCTGAGGATAGCCCTGAGGCAGCAATACCTCTTGATGGTTCTCAGCGTGCACTGTCACTTTGGCAGCAGGCTGGGCAGATGCTTGGAGTCATTCCATCTGTGGCAGCGGTTCCACAGAGTAGCGGGGCGGCTATTCCAAAACCGGTATCCCGTCCGGTGGCTATGGAGCCACCAAGAAGCAGACAGGATATTAAAATGGAGTTTGCCCCTACCATTAATATCAATGGCGGCGGTAATTCATCCGATGTTGGTTCGATTGTTAAAGCGGCACTGCGAGAACAATATGAGCAGTTTATGGCTGATTTGCCAAGACTGTTTGAGGATATGCAGTCAAATAAAAGGCGGTTGAGCTATGAGTAAGACATACACAACTATTCAGGGAGATATGTGGGATTTAATTGCGTATAAGGTGTATGGCAATGAGGTTTATATGACTGATCTGCTGGAAGCCAATGAGCAATACAAGGCCACATCCGTATTTCCTGCGGGGGTTGTTCTGACATGTCCGGAGATTCCGGTCAAAAGGTCGCGCATAGCCCCGCCATGGAAGGGGTGATAATGTGCCAGAAGCTGGTAAAGAGAAGCTATTATCACGGAGGGCATGGTTGGCTGTAAAGTACACCAAGAAGGGCGAAACCGAATCCAAGGATATATCTGAGGATTTGGCCAAGTATCTGATTTCTGTGGATTTTACGGACAACCTCTCCGACACAGTGGATGATTTGACCATAACCCTTGAAGATAGGGCCAAGCTATGGCAGGCTGACTGGTACCCGGATACCGGCTCAAAGCTGGATGTGACGGTTTACACCCTTAACAAAGAGAACCTTGACGAAGGACAGAAGGATTATCATGTGGGCGAATTTGAGATTGACCAGATAGAGGTCACGGGTTCGCCCTCTACTGTCCAACTAAAGGCTGTTTCTGTTGTTTCAGAGTCCTCTTTGCGAGGTGTAAAGAAAAACCGCACATGGGATAACATCTCCATTTGGAAGTGTGCTGATGACATAGCCAAGGAGAATGGCATAGCTTGTGAATGGTACTGCACTGATAATCCAAATCTGGATCATGTGGAGCAGTCAGATGAAAGCGAT
>NZ_JAILFV010000078.1 GCF_024697385.1 Anaerovibrio sp. | reverse complement strand
GGCACCGTAGACACCCTGAAATCAGGTAGACAGATAGTGTCCACTGGTGGCGTCGGCGTAGTAAATAACATGAGTGACGGCAAACAGGTTCTTTCCGGAGGCAGCGGTACAGTTACCACTTTGGATGGAGGCAGACAGATTGTTTTCAGCGGGGCATATGGTACAGTTACTACCATGAATAGTGGTGGGCAGGCCGTTGATAACGGAGCACATGGTACCATAAGCACATTGAATGATGGCTATCAATATATAGAGAATGGTGGCGCAGGCAGTGTCAATACCTTAAATGGTGGAACCATATTGCTTGGCGGCGGTACAGCCTCTGTAGCCAATGGTACCAAGGGTATTGTTTCTGGCTATGGAACCATTGACGGTGACCTTTCCCTGGCTTCCGGTACTGTAATTGCTGATGGTGGCAAAATAGCCGCAAACAGTAATCTGAGTGCCGGTACAGTAACTGTAAATAATGGTGGAAGCCTTGTCGTTACCGGCAATTTATCTGCGGATACCCTTTCTGTTTTAGGTTCAAATGCAGTATCTGCCGGGGGAACCCTTGCGGCAGATACCATGGACATTACAGGCTTAAATGGAGGAACTGAAGCAGTTCTGGCTGCCGCAGGTGCTTTTGATGTGGATTCCGTGGCCTTTGTCAGCGGTGGTACTGCGATAGCAGTAAGCGGGGGCAGTGCGTCCTATAATGGCGCTGTCACCAGCAGTGAGCTCACTGCCGGAGTCACTTTGTCTAATCATACTAGTGAGATTGTGACATTCGGTGGAGGACAGGCCAACTATTATAAAGCAGATCTTGCGGATAAGTTTGCCCTGGGGGATGTGACCTGGACCAATGGCGGGACTTATTATAGCGTGTCTGATGGCCCGCAGATTACATCAACTACTGTTATTGATGCCAGTGGGATGAACTTTACCAATTCATCTGCTGAGGCATTGACCTCCGGGGCAGATATGACCCTTTTATACAAGACCGGCGGCTTTACATCAGCCAACCCTGTTACCGGCGGCACGGATAAGACTCTTGCGGTGGACTATACGGATACTGCAGGAATTCAGTATGGTGCTACTGCCAAGGGTGATGTAACGGCTGTAGACAGTGCAGTAAAATATACTGTGGATGAAGTCAATGTAGACAGCATAAATCTTGGCAGCTGGAATGGTTCCTCTGCCAGCCTTGCCTCCAGCTGGACCGGAAGCGGGGTGGCCGTGGATACCGGTGACTTTACCTATTCCCTGACTCCTGGGGAGACACAGACCATATTTACCGGACTTTCCGAGGGCTTCCTGGGAACTGTATCCGGAAACCATGCCTATACGGAAAGTGCTTTTTCCAATGAGGTCAATGGCGTTACCCTTGCAGGTACCGGTATAGGTGGTGTGAAGGCTTCCGGTGATGGCAGGAGCCTGACCTATTATGGTGAGTCCAGGACTGTAACTGGGCTTGTCCTTGGGGAAATGACCTGGGGAACATCCCGTGATGCCAGCGGTGCAGTCTATGATTACACCAATGCAACTATTGATACCAGTGGCCTTACCTTTGCTGCGGCTGAGGATATAGTGGTAAATTCTGATACTACACTATTTAATGCCAACAGCACATTGTCAGATTTCAGCGCCCAGGATCACAGCGCAGCTTATTCCTATAATCCATTAACAGGGGTTACCCTGAATGGTACCATCAGTGGCAGTATAGGAAAGAGCGGGAATGATATTATTTATACCGCCAATGCAAATACCGCTTCCAAGCTCACCTTTGGTGATGTAAGCTGGCTGGAAAGCGTGGCCCTGATAGACCACAGCTCCACCCTGACCAATGTTACCTTTAATGGGGCCGATGTGGATACCAGCAGCATCAACTTTAACAATATTGATGATCTGAAGGCCAACAGCACCATGACCTTGGTATCTGAATTCGGGGACAGTGTGGGCACGATTACCGGAACGAAGTATAAGGTGGGTACCACCTTGCAGGGCAAGGGCAAGGCCACCCTGGATGGGAATGACCTTATCTATACCGCTGAAACTGATGCCGTGGATATAACTGCCCAGGAGCAGACCCATAATACTCTTATGGGGGCTGTTGCAGGAATGGCTGCCCTTGGGGCCGGCAATGACTTCATAGGAGCCACTGCTGATGGCCTGGGGCTTGCTTCCAATGCTGGGGCAGATGGCATGTCCACCTATGCCAAAATGGGTGGTGGTACCATGCGTCAGGAGACCGGCAGCCATGTTAATTCCCATACCTGGAATGGAATCCTGGCAGTGGGGCACAACAACAAGAAGGAAAAATCCAGCTTTGAATATGGAGCCTTCCTGGAATATGGTACTGGCAGCTACACTACCGTTAATGGTGATGAGAGAGGTGACGGTTCTGCCCGTTATACCGGCGGTGGCCTTCTGGGCAAATGGATGCTGAACAACGGAACCTATGTGGAGGGAAGCCTGCGCCTGGGCAGGATACATGATGATGCCAGAAATATCCTGCGTGATTCTGATGGAGTGCCATACAGCTATGAGACTGATGCCAATTATTGGGGAGCTCATATTGGTGTGGGCAGGGAGATTGCCATTGACAGTGGGCATACCCTGGAGCTTTATGGTAAGTTCCTCTACAACCGTCGGGGCAGTGTCAGTTTTAATGCAGGTGGACATTATGATCTGGATGCTGTGGCCAGCAAGGTGCTGCGCATAGGTACCAGGTATGTCCTGAATGGTGATAAGTGGAACTTCTATGGTGGGGTGGCCTACGAGCATGAGTTTGATGGCCTTGCCAGGGGCAGGGCTGATGGAGTAGCCATCCGCAACGCAGATATTGGTGGTGGGAGCTTCCGGGGTGAGCTGGGAGCAACCCTGCGACCGGACAGGAATTCACCTTGGGAGGTAGATTTCAATCTCACCGGGTTTGCCGGAAAGAAGAGGGGAATATCTGGCGGCGTGTCATTGAAGTATATGTTTTAGTCGGCAAGGCATTTGCTGTGACCAGGGAATCCAGGGCTAAAGTGATTTTTGCCTTTAATTAAGGAGCCGGGAAAATTCCGAACTCGCTTTGCTCAGACACGGAATTTTCTCCGGAATGCCGGTATGCAAAAATCCACTTCTAGACGCCCTTCCTCCAATGGTCACATCAATCTGCCTGCCTAGCAGTGATGCAATAGGTTTGATGGCTGGTGGCAGAGTTATTTATATTTGCGTGGGAGACCTCATCCACCGCAAGCGGGCCCCCTTCTCCAGAAGGGGAAGGCACGGGTACGGTACGGGTGACGGAAACATTAATGAAATAAGATGATTTTTTTGATATATTGAGTTGCCGGTAATAATCCGGCAGAAAAATTAATTTTACCACTCATTGAGGTTGTACCCTCGACCTCTTTGTATGTGGTCATTACCTCCCCGGTAATGGCACACATGGTGACTGCGGTTTTTTCGCTTTTTTTTCCTGCAGTCATCTATATGTGGGAGAGCCGTATGCCCATACGGCTCTTTTTTTATTGTCAAATTAAAAAGATTAATAATAGTTGACTTATTTTTCATAATTTATTATAATAATTAAGAATTAATGAGAAAATCATTAATTAATTAGGTTGCGCGTGCTTTCCCTTTCAATAATTATGTTCACACTATTTTTAAGCTGGCGTAGCCTACCCTCTGAAAGAGCTCCAAAGTATAGCCCGGAGCTCTTTTTGCTTGTCATCTATTATTTTTTTTGTGATAAATATTTTCAAAAATAAAAAACCTCGAAATCAGTACGAATACTGATCTCGAGGTTATTTTCACATGGTGGAGACGAGGGGACTTGAACCCCTGACCCCCTGCCTGCCAGGCAGATGCTCTCCCAGCTGAGCTACGCCCCCATGAGTTTTAAAGCACAAAATGAATTATATATCAAAAATGAAATTTATACAATATGTTTATCAAAATATTTATGCAAAAAAAGGGCCTTTTTTCAGACCCTTTTTGTTTTTCTGAAGCTTAATTTACTGTTATCAGCCGCGTCCCCTGGTGTCTTCCACCTGATTTGGTTTGTGTTTTTTAGGCGGCTCCTTTTTGTCATGGTGTGGTGCCGGCTTTATTTCTTCATGCTTTGGAGGTTTTACCTTTTTCTTGTCATGGTCATCTTCCGGAGCCTGGGAGATGGAGATATGATGTATTCCCCCCATATCCTGATGATGTGGTGTTGCTGCAAAGGCTGGTACGGTACTCAGCATCATAATCCCAATAATTCCGGCTATTAAACTCTGTTTTTTCATTTCAAATCCCTTCCTTTCTGTTGATGTGTTTAGTATAAGGGGAATTTATAAACAAAATCTAAACTGAAAATAAGAATAACATTAAAATTATTTTGAGTAGTTTTCCGCTAAAGAGAATATTGAACAATACCATTTTACGGCCATAAGGGTATTTTCGACAGTTCATTGACAGGACCGATAATTAATGATAATATCTATTCGAAAATAATGAGAACGATTATCAATTATTTTCTGTATTGGGAGAGCAGATGATGAGCAGTTTATTTCAATGGAGGAGATTATTATGGCACTTGATTTAGGTGATGTTCAGACTACGGCGCTTATTCCCCTTGTGGTAAAGGCAAATGAAACCTTGCGGCCCAATGCCCGTATCCATGATCCAAAGGCAGTGGAAATTGTCAATGCCCTGCATATTGATACTAAGCGTTATGACAAATTCATGTCCCATGAGGGAGTGGTAGCCAGGACAATCATGCTGGACCGCCAGTTACAGGAAATTATTGATGATGCACCGGATACTGTTGTCGTAAATATTGGGGCAGGCTTTGATAATCGGTTCCAGCGTGTGGATAACGGTAAAATATGGTGGGTCGATATGGATCTTCCTGACTCTATTGCGGCCCGAAAAAAAGTTTTTTTGGAGCAGGACAGGGTCACCATGCTTGCAGGTGATGCCCTAAAGGATGACTGGTGTGAGACGGTACAAAATATATTGAAGGGGCGTCAGGCAAGACCTGTATTTATTGCTGAGGGGTTGTTCATGTATTTTACGCTGGAAGAGATCCGCACCTTTCTCAATATTCTCCGGGATAATTTTGACAGGGGCATACTTATTGCTGAACAGAACAGTAAAATGATGCAAAAGCATGGTAAATATCATGATACGGTCAGCAAGACAAATGCCAAGTTCATGTCAGGTACAGACTCCGCACAGGAAATTGCAGATTTGGCGGAGGGAATACACCTGGTTGAGGAGCATAGCTTCAATGAGGAGATGAAAAAACACAGCATACGGGGAAAGCTGTTTGCCCTGATATTTCCAAATATGAATGACCGTTGGGCGACCTTTGAATGGTAAGGGGGCAGTATGGCTCTGCATTACTGATATATCTTCTGTATACTTCATAGGAAAAAGAATTGCCGTTTTTTTGCGGCAGTTTTTTTTTATGGCAGGAAGCAGTTATCCTGATGGCGAATTTTCTAATGAAATGGTATGTGTGGGGGACACAGGGAGATGCCATAGGCTGGCCTGGTAAAGGCAAAATACATTGAATTGATTTTGATTTCAGGGAGGTATTTTATTTATGAAAATAACAATTGCTGTAGTAATCGTAGCGGTGGTTTTGGTACTCCTGGGCTGTGGTCATAAGGCTGTGTCCTCGACGGGAGATGACAGTGGGAACTTCCGGCAGGTTTCCTCAGATGAGGGGCGGCGCCTGATGGCAGAAGGATCAGGATATATCATCGTGGATGTGCGGACCAGGCAGGAATATGACAATGGACATATTCCCAAGGCCATATGTATTCCAAATGAAAGTATTGACCAGACCCCACCTGATGAGCTGAAGGATAAGAATCAGGAAATATTTGTTTACTGCCGCAGTGGCCGCAGAAGCAAGCAGGCTGCCCAGAAGCTGGCCAATATGGGATATACCAATATTATTGAGTTCGGCGGTATTAATGACTGGCGTGGGGAGATAACCACTGAAAAATGATTTCGGGAAGACTTCAATTTTCTTGTTGTGGGAAACAGTTTTCAGCAAATGGGTGAAAGCTGTTCATAAGTATTGCTTTTGATTTCTTGCAGATGACCTGCTATATGAAATTGTATCATGTCAGGCAGTGCGGCAGTTATTGCAATTTCAATGGCGGTATTAAATGGGACAAATAAATTCATATGATCATAAAGGAAATAGATGTAAAGGGAATAATGACAAAATCAAATCTGCCGGTTGCAGATTTCTCTGTAAATCCGTATGTGGGATGTGCTCATGCCTGTAAATATTGCTATGCCAGCTTTATGAAGCGTTTTACCAATCATCCTGAGCCATGGGGGGATTTTGTTGATGTAAAGAATTGGGGGGAGCTGAAAAATCCTTCAAAATATGCAGGCAAGGAGGCTTTTTTCGGTTCGGTGACTGATCCCTATCAGCCCTGTGAAAAAAAGTATGGGCGGACACGACGCCTTTTGGAGCAGCTGCAGGGCAGTGGGATATCAATCAGTATTGCCACCAGGTCAGACCTTGTCTTAAGGGACATTGACCTTATAAAGACCTTTCCAAATGCCAGGGTGGCCATATCAATAAATACGGTGGATGAAGCCTTCAGAAGGGCCATGGATAAAGGCGCTACGGTGAAGCACCGCCTGGAAACCATGCAACAGCTGTATGAGGCAGGAATAAAAACTACCTGCTTTATTTCCCCCATATTTCCAGGGATAACTGATGTGGAAGCCATTGTTGAGCAGGCAAAGGACAGATGCAATCTGGTATGGCTGGAAAATCTCAACCTTCGTGGAGATTACAGGGT
>NZ_JAILFV010000040.1 GCF_024697385.1 Anaerovibrio sp. | reverse complement strand
ACTGGGTCCATTCAGCATATCCTGTTGGGGATGGCTGCTGAAAAGAATCTCGGTGATGCCCATGCTCTTGATAATAATATCCAGCGCATGTCCCATGCAGAGGGAATGGCTGCACTGGAGGCCGGGGTTGTGAAGCTTCACTTGACCTCTGCACCTTTTATCTATCAGGAGAGGGAGCAGTCCAAGTATGTTGAGCTGCCGGAGGTTAATTCTGTATGGCCTCAGGGTAATACCTTCCTGGTGGCCATGGCGTCCACCTCCCTGGAGAAGGACAAGGAGTTATATGAGGCTGTACGGAAGGCTTTCCTCCAGTCAGTTGACTTCATTAATGCCAATCCTGATAAGACCGTGGCTATTGAGGAAAAATACCTGCAGCTGGACGAACAGGTAATCAAGTCATATATGAACAAGCCTGACTGCAAATTCTTCAATGATATCCGCGGCCTGGCAACAATGGCGTCCTTTATGAAGCGGGCGGGTTTTATTGACAATGATGTAACCAGGGAAAAATTCTGTTATGACGGGGTGGCCTGTGAGTAATAAATTTTTAAGTTCCAAGAAACAATATACAGGGATTGCTGTTCAGTTGGTGTTTTTGCTTGTTTGCGGTATTGCCTGGCAGTGGTATGCAACATCAAGGAATATCATGGGATTTCCCCCTTTGGATGTGATAGTATCCCACCTGGTGGATTCCTTTACCAGTCCCAGACAGCCGATTTTGGTGTATATGGCCCATTCCTTTCTCCTGATAGTGGAAGGGATGTTTATCGGTGCCGTGGCAGCAGTGATTTTGTCAGGGCTGTCGGTGTTGAACAATGTGATCGGGGCCATCTACAAGCTTTTGATTTCCATATTTGATTTGCTTCCCGGGGTGGCTTTGCTGCCTATTTTGATGATTACCATCGGGGCAAATGACATGTCCATCCTGATTCTGGTAATCCATTCCGTGCTGTGGCCAATGTCGCGGTATATCATGGACGGGTTCCGTATGATACCAAAGACATATATAGAAGTGGGGAAAAATTTCGGGCTGGGAATGTACAGAATGCTGGTGGATGTATACATTCCGGCATCCTTCGCCAATGTGCTCTCCGGCCTTAAGGTAGGATGGGCCAGGGCCTGGCGTGGCCTCATAAGTGCCGAAATGATTTTTGGTGCAGCTCAGTCGGCAGGCATCGGTGTATATATCAATAATGCACGCACCATATGGCTTGATTATCCCGGAGTTTATGGGGCTATATTCCTGATTATCCTGGTAGGAGTCATTGTGGAGTATGGTTTTTTCCATGTGATTGAATGCCGGACCGTGAAGAAATGGGGGATGATCAAATGAGTGATATATTATCAATCGTTGATTTGACCAAGCAGTATGCCTCCCCGCGTGGTAAGGCCGGTGTGCTGAATAATCTTAATCTTACTGTAGGGAAAAGTGAGTTCGTATGCATTTTGGGACCGTCAGGTTGTGGTAAGTCCACACTGCTTCGCTGTATAGCAGGCTTTGAGGATTATCAGGGGGAAATTGTCTGCAATGGTCATAAGGTGAAAAAACCATCCATAGACCGCATGATGGTTTTTCAGGATTACAACCAGCTGTTTCCCTGGAAAACGGTGGAGGACAATATCAAGTATGCCTTAAAGCTGCGCGGGGAAAAAGATAGTGATGCATTGGCAAGGAAGGTTGAGGAACTGTTGCATAATGTGGGGCTTTATGAGTACAGAAAGTTTTATCCCCATGAGCTTTCAGGAGGCATGAAACAGCGAGTGGCCATATCCAGGGCCAGGGCCATAAATCCTGAAATCGTGCTTATGGATGAGCCCTTTGCCGCCTTGGATGCTATTACCCGTAACCGTCTCCAGTGGAACCTTTATGAAATTTCCCGCCGGGAAAAGGTCACTGTTATGTTTGTGACCCATAACATCCAGGAGGCAATCACCCTGGGATCGCGCGTACTTATCATGAATAGTAATGGGGAAATTGTAGTTGATGAACAAAATCCGCTGCAGCAGCCTGTAAGACCGTCTACCCCAGGGTACGGCGAGCTGTGGGACAGGTATTCAAGAATACTGCAGGGGGAAGAAGGATAAATTGTTGGGCAACCACAGTGGATGCTTTCAGTGGGTGCAACAAAAAAGGAGCAGAATCATGTCGTTAATAAGCGCTGACAAGCCGTTCATCATAGCTGAAATGAGTGGCAATCACAATCAATCATTGGAGCGGGCACTGAAAATAGTGGAGGCGGCAGCAGAAACTGGTGTTGATGCAATAAAGATTCAGACCTATACTGCTGATACACTGACTATTGACAAGGAAACTGATGAGTTTTGCATATCCAATCCCAAGAGCCTTTGGTACGGGGAATCCTTATATAGTCTGTACCAAAAGGCATATACACCCTGGGAATGGCAGGAGAAAATTTTTCGTCATGCTGAGGAACTGGGACTGATATGCTTTAGTACACCTTTTGATGATACTGCAGTGGATTTTCTGGAGGGGGTTGGTTGTCCTATTTACAAGGTGGCCTCCTTCGAAAATGTTGATTTGCCCCTTATCCGCAAGGTGGCGAGGACCGGCAAGCCAATGATTGTTTCCACTGGTATGGCCAAGGTGGCAGAGCTGGATGAAATGGTCCGTACGGCCAGGGAAAATGGCTGCAGTGATCTCACTCTTTTGAAGTGTACCAGCAGCTATCCTGCTACTCCTGAGGGCAGTAATCTGAGGACCATTCCTCACATGAAGGAGCTGTTTGGATGCCGGGTAGGGCTGTCTGACCATACTCTGGGGATTGGGGCCTCTGTGGCCAGTATAGCCTTGGGAGCCATGGTGATAGAGAAGCATTTTACCCTGTCCCGGGCAGATGGTGGTGTGGATAGTGCATTTTCCCTGGAGCCTGAAGAAATGAGGCTTTTGGTGAGGGAATGCAATACTGCCTATAAGGCCTTGGGGGAGATTTCCTATGATGCCCAGAAGCAGGAATCCTTGCAGACCAGACGGAGCCTTTATATTGTCGAGGATATGAAAAAAGGTGATGTGCTGACTGAGAAGAATCTTCGCAGCATCAGGCCTGGACTGGGGCTTTTGCCTAAGTACTATGATGTGCTGCTGGGGAAGAAGGTCAATAGGGATATTTCGCGAGGCACCGGCCTCAGCTGGGATTTTATTGAGTAAAACCACTGGATATGATTTTGTATTACTTTAATGTGAGGAGAGCATGTTGAAGAATGAGAGCTTATACCTGCGGGTGGCCGATGAAAATGACAAGTTATTGCTGTTTGAGTGGTCCAACGATCCGGAGGTAAGGAAAAATTCCTTTAATACGGACAGTATTTCCTTGCCGGAGCATGAACAATGGTTGAAAAATGCCCTGGCAGATGAGAATACATTGATATATATACTGATGGAGAGGGATATTCCTGTTGGCCAGATAAGGCTGGTCCATGGGGATTGTTGGCAGGTGAATTACAGTAT
>NZ_JAILFV010000201.1 GCF_024697385.1 Anaerovibrio sp. | reverse complement strand
GGTTACCTAAAAGTGAAGTATAAGCCTTTTCCTCTGGGGAAGCACCCTACGGGTACTAGTTATATGTCCAGCAATAAGTCGCTGGCCATATACCGTTGGCGGCAACACAGCATCCGGATGAGGTTTTGTACCAATGAATCTATACAGATCTTCTAACCTATTTTATAGCTAATGCAGGTCTTTTTTTATACCATGAAGGAATGACGGTGAAGGTTGTAGAATAAGACACATGCTAAAGTATGTTACATTCATAATAGTTCAAGGAGGCGATTTATTGTGGCAATAATGGCTATATTTGCCAAGAGTAGGTTAAACAAAATTGTCGGGGCTTTTTTTGCTGCTTCCCTGATGTTATATGGTGGAAATCTTGCGGTGATGAATAATGGCAGCGCATGGACAATGGCTATAGCGGAGGCGGCTTCAGCGACAGCTTCCGTGGATGTAGATGAGGAAATCAGGAAGATGTATGAGCTGAGTCCGGAATGGGTGAGCAATCTGCCTGCAGCCAAAACTCATACCCAGATGGTGGTTGTAGCCGGAATAGGTGACCAGACCGCGTGGATTTCCCTGCATGAAAAGGATAGGACAGGTAAATGGCATCAAATTGTGACTACTCCGGGTTTTATCGGGAAAAATGGTTTGGGCAAGGTCAAGGAAGGTGACAGCAAGACTCCGGTAGGAACCTATCATTTTAATAAGGCCTTTGGAATATTGATGAATCCTGGATGTAAGCTGCCTTATACCCAGGTGGATGAAAACTTGTACTGGTCCGGTGATGGCCGTCCTGGTATGAAATACAATGAGATGGTAAACATCAGGGATTACCCTGAATTGGATACTGGGGAAAGCGAACATCTTATTGATTATACATTGCAGTATCAGTACTGTTTGAACATCAGCTACAATGAAAGTGGAACTCCGGGTAAAGGCTCGGCGATATTCATGCATTGCTTTGGCCCGCAGAAGCCATATACCGGTGGGTGTGTGGCCCTGCCGGAGGATAAAATGCGTCAGGTAATGCAGAGAGTTGAGCCTGAATGTGCTGTTGTGATTGATTCCCTGGAAAATCTGGGAGGGGAATTTTAAGTGGAGTCTGTTGGAGGGATGAACTCCGACAGTAAAAGGTGATGAAAGGACAGATATCTATGAAGTATGGTAAAATAGCTATTTCTGCATTAGTAGCAACCTCACTGGCCTGTACCTATTGGTATAATCCCGTGGGCATTTTTCAGCAGGATATGGGCATGAAGGTAGCCCAGGCCAATAAGTTTGCCCAGATACCTGATAAGGTATATGAGAGTAATGGACTGAAGCTTACTATACCATATAATTACGATGATTTACTTTATATAGATACGGTAAGTGAATCTCCGGGAGGACTCTTCTCGGTTTCGGAAAAGGCGTCACGGGAAGCTGCAAAAAAAGGGTATAACAGCTTTGATGGTGCCGGGTGGTTGTTTTCTATTGGTAAAGTGCCTGAAAAGGAACTACATGAGTATCTCTGTAATGATATGTCAGGGCGGGAGTACTTTGCCAAGGACGGTAAAGGGAATTGTTATATATATTACCACCCTACTGATGTGCGGTATTTTCGTGACACTCCTGCAGCCATGGAAAGGGACCAGGAACAGTGGAGCGTTCTGAACAGATGGGCCTGGAGCATTGTTCGCAACAAGTTTGTGGAGGACAATGGCCTAATACCACAATGGGCGGATAACAGTAATATTGGTATCTACCTGGCAAATGTTATGTATGGCGATGGGATGGAGTACAGTATCAGCAAGAGGCGGGGGAATCCTGTGAATGGTAGTGGCTTTTCGGCGTTGCCTTACGCCAGGAGAATGCTATATAATGCCCGCTATGATCTGGTTAATGGGGAAGTCAATCCTACAGGGGACTATATCAGCCTGACGATTCCTAAATATGATGTTCGGCTGGATTTCTTTACCGGGGATAAAAATGAAAACCTTGTAAGGGAAATCAGGAAAGGGGAGACTGTGGGTTTTTATCGTGCAAGTTTCCTGGAACATGATATTGAGTGTGGAGATATCCTGGATGATTGGGAAGAATCACTGAGGGCTCATAAGGATATGGAACGCCTGGGATATACACCTGAATCCCTCTTGGGGACATGGGCGGAGAAAATCGCCGGCAGATGTACTCTTGAAATCAAGAAGGGGAGTAATTCCGGGGTTTATAATATTCAGATTTCCTGGGGCAATGGGGCTATGCAGTCATATGTATGGACTATGACCGCAATACCGGCCAGCTGCCATTCTCTATGGTATACGGATGGTTGTCTGAGAATACATACCGTTAATGATTTGGGACTGGAGAGTGAGGTAGTCAAGTATAAAGACGGAACCGGATTATTTATCTTGAACAGTGCTCATGAGATAATGTGGGAGGACTATAAGGAGGATGCCGGCGATGACCTTGTCTTTGCCAGCACCACTTGACGACTGCAAGCCAAAACGAAGCAGGAGTCTAGTGGAGCTCACTTGAAAGAAGGCAAAGCTACACGCCGCGCTTTCGTGCCAGCACCACTTGACGAATGCGAGCTATAGCGAAGCGGGAGTCTAGTGGAGCTCACTGGAAAGAAGGCAAAGTTGTGTTGCACATACTTTGAGTTTCCCGGTTTTCTTGTTTTTATGACGCAGCTACGCTGCTGACATCATCCGCCTCGCGATGCTAGGCACCGACGGCACATTTTCAGAGCAAGATTATTCCTATGGTTGAATTATCAAAAGTTATTGGTGTCAGATCACCAGACCTCCGGAAATATGCAAAAGAGATGGCAATGCGTGATGATCTGCAGGATTTTCTAACAGCTCTTTTTTAAGGGATTGAAAATAAAAAAATGAGGTTGTATTAATATCAATAAGCCGATACATGACGAAGCGGATTACTTTGTAGTAAAATACTAGGTGAATATAGTTCGTTTATTTTTTGCTAAACATAAATGATGCAGGGAATGTCTGTTGAGGAGGGGGATTTGTAATGTATTCGGCAAAGGTTCATTTTTGGTTGGCCGGAATGACAGCTGAGCAAATTGAAATTCTTAAGAATATTGTACCGTTGGAGCGATTTTCGCATTGTTTTTATCAGTTACAATCACTGGATGAATTGGAAAAAGATTTTGTACCGGGAATAATTGGTGTTGTGATTGCGGATGAATCGGCTGGTTTTTCCCCGGAGGCACTTCGGTCTGCTGCGAAGGATGAAAAGGTTGTTTTTTGTACGGCACAGGCAGAGGCAATGTCGGAGGAAGCACTTTCCGGGATAGATTTTTTGTGGTCAAAGCCACTGACAACATCCTTATTGAAATTTTACTTTGGTGAGTTGCTCAAGTATCTCAAGCTGGAAAAGGATTTATGGCTGACTGGGGCATATTTGGATAACACAATAGATCCTGTGCCGGATTTGATTTGGTATAAGGATATTAAGGGGGCACATTTGAAAGTAAATGATGCTTTCTGTGAGGTAGTTGGTAAAACCAAGGATGACATTGCCGGTCGGGGGCATTGCTATATTTGGGGACTGACACCGGAGGAGTATGCCAAGGGAGAATATGTTTGCATGGAGACGGAAAATGAAGTCATCAAGAAGGGAACTACCTGTCTGTTTGAAGAACAGGTAAAAGCCCCTGAGGGGATGCGTATCCTGATGACCTATAAGACGCCAATTCGGGATGTGGACGGGACAATTATTGGTACTGTGGGGATGGCCCGCAATGTAACCAAGGAACGGCAATATCAAAAGAAAATTTTGGAAATGGCCCAAATGGATGTCTTGACAGGATTGGCAAATCGTCGCTATTTGGAGTCGTATATTGAGGAGAAGCTGCAAAAGGGGGATGTCCGTCAGCAGACCTTTATCTATTTTGATCTGGATCATTTTAAGCAGGTCAACGATGATTGTGGGCATGCTGTGGGAGATAGGGTGTTGCTTTATGTGGCATCTTCCATGAAGGTGGATTTTCCTGATGCATTCCTGGTAAGACTGGGTGGCGATGAATTCCTGGCAATCTTTTTGACAGAGGTGTCTCTTGAGGAAATTAAGGAACGGGTGGATGAGTTCATCCATGATATTAAGGAGCATTTTTTGACAAAATCTGATATGACTTGGCTGTCAGTCAGTGCAGGTATTGCTGTAGGTGATGGCAAGACGGCTATGGATGATTTACTGCACCAGAGTGATATGGCCTTGTATGCGGCAAAAAATGCCGGTAGGAGCTGTTATCGGGTATATGATGTTTCCATGGAAAATGAGCATATTTTTATAACGAGGTGACAGGATATATACACCCCCTCGTGTAACGCAAAGCTGGTGTTCTTGGGTAAAACGCCAATTGGAAGATTTTTCTTTTTCATAAGAAAAATTTGAACAGCTGCGTTATAAAAGTTAAGTTGGAAAGTAATATGGATAAAATCAACAATAAAAACCGGGAGCTACCCCGGTTTTTATTGTTGACTAGTATATTCACAGAATATATCATAATTGTATGAGGAAAAGCGGGTCATATTATTATTGGCTTATCTTTATCTTATTCAACTTATCGGGATGCGGAGCTGTGTGACGGAGTACTTCCTTTGGAATGGAGGTGTTGCTGGTTTATAGCCTGTCGTTCTGACCATTTTTTTGTTTAGGCTGTTGATGCTTGGATTAATAGACTTTTGGAGCAAATATAGTGGGTAATTATTTTTAGAAAGGGGTTTTTTTATGAAGTTTCTTCAACAAATCGGCAAGTCACTGATGCTTCCGGTGGCCTGCCTGCCATTATGCGGTATTCTTATGGGGCTGGGGTATCTCCTGTGTCCTGCTTCCATGCAGGGAGGTGCAGTTGAGGGCCTGATTCCTGTTATTGGAATGTTTTTGGTAAAGGCAGGAGGTGCACTGATTGATCATATTGCCCTGCTTTTTGCAGTTGGTGTTGGTGTGGGCATGTCTGATGATCAAAATGGAACAGCAGGTATCACGGCGCTGGTTTCCTGGCTTATCATCACTACACTTTTGCAGGCGGATTTTGTAAAGCTCCTCACACCGGCTATTGCCGATCAGCCTGCAGCTTTATTGGCGTTTCAGAAGATAGAGAATCCTTTTATTGGTATTTTGGCCGGTATTATCGGTGCCCAGTGCTATAACCGGTTTAAGGGTACAGACCTGCCTGAATGGCTGGCTTTTTTCAGCAGAAGACGCTGTACTGTAATTGTTTCCGGGCTGTTTTCAATTTTGGCCTCCGGAATTTTGTTTTTCATTTGGCCGGTATTGTTTGGTGGCCTTGTAAATATCGGACAGGGGATTGCCGATATGGGGGCAGTTGGTGCCGGTATTTATGCATTTCTCAACCGACTTCTCATTCCATTGGGATTGCATCATGCCCTTAACAATGTTTTTTGGTTTGACACCATTGGTCTTGGGGATCTTACTCATTTTTGGGCCGGTCATACCGATGCAGATGTTCCATGGTCATTGGGCATTTATATGTCGGGGTTCTTCCCATGTATGATGTTTGGTATTCCGGGTGCTGCCCTGGCTATTATTCATACCTCCAAAAGCTCACGCAGAAAATACACTGCGGGTATAATGGGCTCTGCAGCATTGTGTTCATTTGTCTGCGGTATTACTGAGCCCTTTGA
>NZ_JAILFV010000190.1 GCF_024697385.1 Anaerovibrio sp. | reverse complement strand
TAAGCCTATCTGTTAATTGCAAAAAATTTATTTTTTAAAGGGTAAAATAGTTTTAAGTATAGTTTTTTTTTATAAAATCTTATATAATAGTCATATGAATTTAATAATTCTATACAAAAATACATAATACGAAAGGGAACGCTATGAAGGAAGATAGTGGAAAAACATTAGTAGAGCTGACAACCGACAGGATTATTGATTATATAACTACCAGACAGCTGCAGCCCGGTGATAAAGTCCCTACCGAAGCAGAATTTCTGGAAAAATTCTCTGTCAGCCGCGGTACACTGAGAGAGGCTTTTAAGATCCTCATTGCCCGTAACATTCTTGAGAGCAGGCAGGGAGCCGGAACATTTATTTCAAGTCGCCAAGGTATACCTGATGATCCATTGGGTCTTACATTCATTTATGACGATCAGATGCTTGCCCTGGACATGATTGATTTAAGACTGATGATTGAGCCAAAGTCAGCCCAGTTGGCTGCTGTAAATGCTACAGATGAGCAGAAACAGGCACTTATTGATATAATGAACGAGCTCGAAAATCGTATTCATAACGGAGAATCATATGTAGATCTTGACGGAAAATTCCATCAGCTCATAGCCGAATCTACCGGAAACAAGGTTATCGGCAATCTCACCTACATTTTATTCTCATCAATTGAAAAGAATATTGAACTCACCTTAAACAGCCTGAGTGTTTCAAATACCCTTTTTTACCATCGCAGAATACTCAACGCCATACTGAACGGCAATATTTTTGAGGCATATAATTTCATGACAAATCATTTAAGTCTTATTCGTGAATATATGTACGAAAAAATGAGTGAAAATAAAGATTAACTGACAGTGTTTTATTATTGAAAGGTATTCTGTCAAAGGGCTGGAGCAATCACTCCAGTCCTTTTGTTTTACAAACACAATTGATTTCCCGGAAGGAAAATGACTATGACACAGCTAAATGAAACTAATTTTGACAATATAGCATTCGGGAAAAATATTATTTCCAGGATAGGCTTTATTCCATACAATTTCTATTTTCCCGGGGTATCAGCCAATGCTGATTCCAGTATAGGCTACAGTCTCAAGAAATTTACCGAATACAATTATGCTGAGGAACAGGTAATCCTTCTTTATGATGACGGTGATATCAAAGCCCCCAACAAGGGATTTTTACTCACCACCAAGGGAATGCACATTCTGGGCTACCCGTGGTTTATACCCATAAACAGGTTATTGACATGTACCCTGCAGTTCACCAGTAACAATACTATTGGGTACAGTCTGACCATGCTTTATCCCCCCGGAATAACACCTGCCTCAGACACCTATAATATTTACCTTAACAACGAAATGCTCATTCCGGTTCTCTCTTTGATCTTTGAGCGACTTAATTCCGATGACCCAATGAGCATGCCTGAAGAACATGGCCATACCTGCCCTAATTGTAATCATCCAATAAGTGAAGGGCAGAAATTCTGTATGAATTGCGGGACAAAACTCATTGAGGAACGCCAGCCTAAACACAATTTCTGCAAAAATTGTGGGGCCAAATTAATTGATGAAGCCCAGTATTGCCAAAATTGTGGCACCAAAATCTAAATATTTTAGCTATATCAATAAAAACAGGAAGCTGACCTTGTACCGACAGGCAAAACTCGTGCTAAAACCTAACATGAGTCGATACATCAGCTTCCTGTTTTTTAAAATCTCAATGGATCATCACCATATTGGTTAGGTCCATCTGTTCCCTTAAAGAATAACAAATAAATAGCCAAAATAATGTCAACAACAGGTATTAAAAAGCCTATTACTATCCAACCCGGCTTATCCAGATCATGGGCTCTTTTTATGGAATTCATATAGGATAGTATTACCAATGGCAGGCAGAAAACATATCCCATTATCGTTGCAGCTTCTTCAGCCATCCCCATGATTGTTCCTATAATGAAGAAAACAAGGAACACAAAGATAATTGCCACGCATAATACAACATTGCGGATGAAATGTCTCATTCTGTTGAGCCGTCCAGAATAGCTGGTCCATTTCAAGGCTTCAACGATATTGTCCGGTTTTAAGCCATACTGGGACTGGGAATACCACATCGGTGGCTGATAACCGGGTTGTTGATAACCCGGCTGCTGATATCCTGGTTGCTGATATCCGGGTTGCTGATATCCGGGTTGCTGATATCCGGGTTGTTGATAACCAGGCTGCTGATATCCCGGCTGCTGATATCCGGGCTGTTGATAACCTGGCTGTTGCGTTGTATATGGATTGTTATTTATTTGTTGTCCCTGCTGTTGCAGGTTTGGAGTCTTAGGCATATCCTGAACTGAAAAATTCTGACCACATTCTGGGCAAAAAGCCAGTTCATCATCAATGCTATGACCACAGTTAGGGCAAAATTTAGACATAAAAATCATCTCCAAGTCATAGTTTACATTCAAATTATAACGCCATTGTTCAAATTTTACCACAGGTAAAACTTAATCAATGGCGTCATGGCACGATAAAGTATATACCCGTCAACCACTTTATCACCACAGTGGGTAATGGTAACAGCGGTCTATGATATACCTATAACTCGCTGTAAGATGTCCCCTTCCTCTACAGGTGAGGTGGACAATCCTTAACAGGTGGTGAGTATATCTCCCACCTCGTTACGACACGAAGTTAGTCCCTTTAGGGGAAAAGCTAATTGGAAGATTTTTCTTTTTAAAAGAAAAATTTGAACAATGGCGTTATAACACAGTAAACACCTGTTTTTTTATTGCATCCCCCAAACCATGGTCACTTCATCCTTTAGAACTATACTTTCAGGTATGATATTAACCTTCAGCCTTTGTGATGCATCACTCAAATCCGGAACCTGCAGCAACGGTTTTGTATTTGACTGAACCGGCCGATCAGTCCATGAATAATCTATTTTTTGCAGTGGTCCCAGGTTTACCCCGGAAGCCTGTGCTAAAATCTCGGCTTTTTCCCGGGCATCACTCACAGCCCTGGCCAAAAGCATATTTTTAACCCCGGAAACATCTTTTACGGAATAGGCTATATTAAACAATGGATTTCTTGTGCACTTCGTCAGCTCAGATATACATGCACCGATTTTATTATTATCCAGTGGTAATTCCACCTTCATTTTATGGATGTATTTATATCCTGTAAGCTCTCCGGCTGATTCCTCTGCCAAACTGGTATCATCCCTATAACAAGGTTCTACGGCAAAATATTCAGTTTTAAGATCATCCTTTTGAAAATCCAATCTTTGAATACCAATGCGCACTAATTCAGTCATGGCAGTTGACAGCTTGACAACACCAGCATAATCCTTCCCACTTTCAGAAATAGTAACATACAGCAATGCAATATCCGGCTCAGCCTGGACAACTCCCCTGCCTGTCACACTGATAATCCTGTCCATAAAACCCACTCCCCCATTAACAGCTATTGAAAAATGTTCCGGAAATTTATTTTTATGTTAGGAAATCCCGTTCTATATAATTAAATAAAAAAACAGTACCAGAAAAGCAATGGGTAAATCAACTGGAATGAAAATCACCCCTGAACAAATATCATATTGTTGAATATCTCATTGATTACAAATATACTTGTCATCTATAAACACATTGGTATAATTCCTGAACAGCTCCACATCATCATCATTTAAATCATAAAAGGACTTGTAGTAGTTTTCTCCACCAATTATTTTGGGAGCAAATCTTGCCAGGAGCTCCTCATAGCCCTTCTGTGAATCCGCCAGCTCTATACAGCTGATTATTTGACGCTTTTTCTCCTTGAAGCGTTCCATATCGTCATTTGATAACGGATGCTTACGGGCGTAAATGGCATATCCGGCATCGGTATTTACAAGGTACAGCATTCCCCTGGCTTTTTCTACAGCCTTACGATGATGCTCCTGCATAATAAGTCCACGCAAATGCTTCCATATGGTATTTATTTGCTCATCATTAAAAGCTTCCACGGATGACACCTCAAACAAATTATACTTTTTTGCGTATTCCGGCAACAGAGTATTAAAGCAAAACAGGGTTGCCTCAGCATCTGCAGCAGCAGAATGTGCAGAGCCTTCCCGCCATACATAACCACATTTTTCGGCACATACAACAAGGCGTGGAATATGATAATAATCCACGTCTGGCTCATCACGGAAAACAGCCCAATAAAGGTCCCTGACATCCATTGATTTTTTCTCAAGGCCTTCAAAGCCATATCGCTGAAGCACCCTGATATCGTTATCAATTGCAAACCCCAATAACATAACGCTGTCGTTAAAGATTTTCTGTACCCTGTCAACATGTAACGAAAAAAAAGGTTTATCAGCCACCATGGCCGGACTTATACCGTGTACTCTTTCAGCATAATGCCATTTCTTAATAATTTTAGGCTTATAAAGCTGATTATGTACCAGATGCCCCTGCCCGTCCAATATGGAAAGCTCCAAAATCTCGTTCATCAATCCTGTACTGGTGGACTCAGTATCAAGACATGCTATATTCATTTGATTTCCCTCTCTCGATTTTTTATTTTAATAAATACTACATAAAATTCAAAAATCCTTTATTTTTTAAAGAACAGCTCTTTATTTTATCTCCTGTCAGCAAATTAGCTCTATTAGGTTAAAATCATTTTTCAGCTAATATCTAGCTAATATCTCTACCTATCCATATAAAATTGTAAAAAAATACACCGCAAAATGCGGTGTATTACTAAGTGATTACTCACCCTTATTGGTAAATTTCAAGGACAGGCCACGCTCTGCCAATCGATCAGTGATTTCCTTAAAGGATTTAGCACCGAGATTTCTGAAGCCCATGATTTCTTCACTGGTATGCTCCACCAAATCACCAATGGTATAAATATTGTTGCGCTGCATGCAGTGCGTAGAACGCTGACCCAGCTCAAGCTCACTGATAGACGCCTTCAAAAGCTCCTCCATGGCAGCCTTTGCTGCTTCTTCACTGCCAGACTGGGAAAGTCCATAGCTTTCAGGTCTAGGCTCATCAACTACAGTATCCGCACATAATGCGAGGAAAGGATTCAAATCCTCAATCATAATATCAGCTGCCATCCGCAATGCTTCTACCGGGATAACGGTTCCATTAGTGAAAATATCCAGTGTAAGACTGTCATAGTTGGTAATATTACCGACACGTGTATTTTTTACAACATAGTCTACACGATCAATTGGAGAAAACAGGGCATCTATAGGGAACATTCCGCTATCAGCTGATGTATTTTTATCAGCAGCAACATAACCATAGCCGTTCATTATCTTCATATCAATGGAAAGTTCCTTACCGGCCTTTACAGTAGCAATATGCATTTCAGGATTGACAATACTGAGTTCATCTTCACAGACAATATCATCAGCAGTTACTTCAACATCCTCATCTTTAGGTGCCTTAACATTTATATGAGCAACAACATTTTTATCGATTGGATTAACACATAATCCCTTCAGGTTCAGAACAATATCAATAGCATCCTCATTGGCAACCGACAGCTTGCTCTCAATTGAAGAAGCACCAGCGATTTTAACAGCAGTCACGGCTGCACCCTTTATGGATGACAGGAGAATGCGCTTGAGGCTATTACCTATTGTGGTTCCATAACCGCGGTCAAGAGGACCACATACAAACTGACCATGGGTTTTATCGGTAACTTCCCCAGAACAACGGATTTTTGTTGTATTGACATCCAGCATATCAAAACTCCCCTCAGGTATTTTAAACAAATTTCGCGTACTTTATATCCTACCATGATTTTTATAAAAAAGCAATACCCTAAGTCTACTAATCAGAAAATATATCCTACCAAGTGACAGCTTTAATTACAATCTTTCTAAAGAGAAGTTTTATTCTAATTAAGAATTAACATTTTTAGTAAGCAATAACCTATTTTAATTATGATATTACGGTTGAATAACAGAACTCAGTCACTGCACTCCGGAAAAATGCTTTGCAGAATCAGCATTTCATCCTCCGTAGCTTCCCGAACAGAATATTCAAGTTCCAGATATGCCTCTCTGGATTCCTCCATGAATTCAGCCATCATATCTATACTATAGCCCTTTGATTGACGAACAGCCTTCAAGTTATCTAAATTCAACACTACTAACCCCTTCATATACTTTTGACTGTTTTAATCAGGTTATCCAACAGATTAAATCCAGTCGAAATTTACCCATTGCTTTACAGGCGCATATCACAAACCTCAAAAAATATGGTCTGCACTTGAAAAAACGGGAAAATATTTAGTACCTTATGCACTAAACGAATGACATTGTATTATATGAGTATAAATTTGTAAAGTACTTTTTAACCTATTTTTTTAAATTATTTATACATTTATTCTTACTTAACTATAAAATAAAAATTTTAACAACGCTAAAGATGTTCCCTACCTAAAGAAAAGAGGACATCTTTAGCTTCGTTATAACGCCATTGTTCAAATTTTTCTTCTTTAGAAGAAAAATCTTCCAATTAGCGTTTCCCCTAAAGGGACTAACTTCGTGTCGCAACGAGGTGGGAGATATGCTCGCCAGCTGTTGTAGTTTGTTTTCCCCCACCTAAATAGGAAGGGGACATCTTAAAGCTCGTTATAACTCTTGCGATATAAATAATTAAAGTGCTATACTTATAAAGCATAGTAACATATAAAAAGTAAACGGAAAGGACACGACATTTCGTGAGAGTGATTATCTATGAAGGTTGGAATTTATGGTTATGGTAATCTGGGCCGTGGCATAGAATGTGCCATCAAAAATAATAATGATATGGAGCTGGTAGCTGTATTCACCAGGCGCGACCCGAAATCAGTAAAAATTCAGACAGAAACAGCCAAGGTTTATCCTGCTGGGGAAGCAGAAAAATTTCAGGGAAAAATTGATGTAATGATCATCTGTGGCGGAAGTGCTACCGATTTGCCTGAGCAGACACCAAGACTGGCCAAGCTGTTTAATGTAATTGATAGCTTTGATACTCACGCCCGTATTCCGGAGCACTTTGCCAAGGTGAATGAAGCTGCAGCAAAAAATGGTAATATCGCTTTGATTTCCGCCGGCTGGGATCCTGGTATGTTCTCTTTAAACCGACTTTATGCCAATTCCATTTTACCTAATGGTAAGGATTATACTTTTTGGGGCAAAGGAGTCAGCCAGGGACATTCAGATGCCATTCGTCGTGTCAAGGGAGTAAAAAACGGAAAACAATACACTATTCCTGTAGAAAGTGCCCTTAACGCTGTACGAAATGGTGAAAATCCTGAACTGACCACCAGGGAAAAGCATACCAGGGAATGCTTTGTTGTTGCCGAAGACGGTGCTGATAAGGCAGCTATTGAAAAAGAAATAAAGGAAATGCCAAATTACTTCTCTGACTACGATACAACTGTACATTTTATCTCCGAGGAAGAATTAAACACCAAGCACAGCGGCATTCCCCATGGTGGATTCGTATTTCGTACCGGCTCCACAGGCTGGAACAATGAACATAAGCATGTAATAGAATACCGGCTGCAGCTGGATTCAAATCCTGAATTCACGGCATCAGTTATTGTTGCCTATGCCCGTGCCATAAATAGACTTCATAATGAGGGCATAACTGGCTGTAAAACCGTATTTGATATTGCTCCTGCTTATCTCAGCCCACTTTCCGGCGATGAGCTGCGTGCACATATGCTGTAATTGAAATAATAAAGGAATAAATAACCTTTTAACTATTTGATGGGAGCTGCCTGCTCCCATTTTTTTGTATAAAGAAAACCACGCGATAGTCGCGTGGTTCAGAAAAGCTTTAGCTATGCGTCCTAAAACAGGAAAACTCCTGATGTGTTAGTATTATATCGTGACCTGCCAGTTACGAAATATAACACATCAGGAGGACATA
>NZ_JAILFV010000182.1 GCF_024697385.1 Anaerovibrio sp. | reverse complement strand
GAAAAGAAGAAAATATTAAATCAGCTGTTGAAGTCTTATGACGATGGAAGCAAGGCTACTTTCTTTTGCATGGCTGTAAACAGGATAGAGCTTACAGTACTTCGGGATGTGCTGTTCCAGCTTAAAACGCAGTGCCTTAATGCGTGGCTTAGGAAAATAGCAGAATATCTTTGATTCTACACTTCCTTCGGTAAAGAAATCTTATTCAGGGCGGCCGGCATCTATGCGGGGGAAAATACAAATTCCAGTTTGTAGAGATTGTGGCACCTTTATAGTAAGAAAATAGAGTGGTGGATTATGAATAGAGAATTACCTCGCCCGGATGAAATCTGGCGGCATTTCAAGAATAAACTATATAAGATTATTGCCATTGCTCAGCACACCGAGACTGAAGAACAACTGGTAGTGTATCAGGCCATGTATGGCAATAACGGGATTTATGCCAGACCACTTGATATGTTTATGAGCAAAGTCGATCATGAGAAGTATCCTGACGTTGAGCAGGAGTACAGATTTGAACGGGTGGAGTAGAAATTAATAGGTATTATCTAAGTTAAAGTAAATGATGGAGGAATATGTATGAAAAAGATAATAAAATCATGCCTTGCATTGGTTTTATACTTTGCATTAGGTAATTGTGTAATGGCTAGTTCAACAGTTGAAAGCGTTAATAATGCTGTGCTATATGCGGCTAATAATGACATGCAGTTATATACCTTGTTTCCTGGAATGACTGTCAGAGATTTTATGGACAATTTTAGTGAAACTGGCTGGATAGGTGTTTCGGATGTACCATATGATGATCCATGCAAAAGCATATATAAAGATAGGTCTACTATAGAAAAAGGCCCGACAAAAGAGTATAAGCGAATTCTGTTGGTTAGGCCGTATTGCCAGGGGGACACCACACATGAAATGTTAGATGTTGAGTTTAAAAACGATATATTAGTTCTTTGGAATTATGACATATATACAGCTAAGCAAAGTGATGGAATGCAGGTTAGGCAGAAGATATTTAATGAAATGACAAAAAAATTTGGCTTGCCTCATGAGGCAAGAAGTAATTGGAGTTGTGAGTGGATGTGGAATAATAGTGGAATCCCAAGAATATATTTACAAGAATTTAGTAATAAAGGTTTTTCCTGTTTAAGATTATCCACATCATATGTTCAATAAACGGGACTTTTATTCAAAACAACTCGTATATGACTTCCAATAATACTATCTTATCGGAAGGTATAAAAATACAGACTGCGGAACCATTGATTTTACTGGTTCCACGGTCTGTTTTAGTTTTGTCATTTTTATCCGAAAAACAGGTCGTGTAAATTGGGTATTTGGGGTGGGTTTCCTTATCGGAGTTATGCTTTGTATTTTTGGCTCCGTATATACTAATAATTCACACCTCAAGAAAAAATGAAAAAATATTTGATGTAACTGTTGACATTACAACCAAACTGTATTATTATCTCATTGTAAGGTTTGAGATTACAACAAGACAATGGAGGTAATTACAAATGAAAAATTTTAAGAAAATCGCTCTTTGTACTTTGGCTATGGCTTTGGCAGCTCCTCTGGCTTCTTTGCCACAGGTACATACCCCAAGTGTGGCTATAGCAGCTACTGTGCAGTCAACAGTAAGCCATCAAAAACTTGCTCTTGGAGAGGTAACCATCTATAACTATGGTGGAATCAAACTTCATGCCATCAACACCAAGGATGTATTGGCCGATGAATGTTATGTATTGGAATCAAAGGATGGCCTTGTATTGCTGGAATCATCAGCTTTCAAGGCTAATGTGCAGGAGATAAACGACTACATAAAGTCCCTGAATAAGCCTTTGGAGGGAATATTCCTTTCATATCATTCCAATGGCTATAATGCCTATGGTAATGCTCCTATTTATGCAACTGAGTCCGCTGTGGCCAGCTGGGGTGACAATGGTGGAGTGAAAGTCCTCACGGATAATTTTGTACAGGTCTTTGGTGATGCAGTTGACACTAATCTTCCACAGCAAGCAACCATAGTGAAAACTGGTGACACAGTGACGGTGGCTGGCATCGATTTCCGCATCCTGCCAACCATGGATGAAGATTATAGCTTGGAAATTCCTGCTATCAATACGGTTTATCGCCATATGCTTGGTTCTGATGTTCATAATATTCTCCCAAACATTGCCTATATTGATGGTGAAATCGCTGATATGAAAGCATATCAGAAGAAGGGGTATGAGTTGATTCTAACCAGTCACTATGTACCGGAGGGACAGGAGGCAGTAGCCACCAAGTTGTCGTATTTAGAAAAGGTAAAGGAGCTGGCGTTGGCAAATAAGGATAAGGCTGATTTTATTACCGCCATGAAATCTGCATTCCCTAATTATTTGGGTGATAATTACCTGCAGATGACAGCAGATGCACTCTATAGGTAAGTGCCCTATATGTATGATTAATAAGATTAAATTAATTTTTGGAGGAAAACAAAATGGCAAATTACAGCAAGATTAACGTAAAAAATGATGCAAGAACTGAGCTGCATGATAAGCTGCAGCTGACTGGTGCAGAGGTAAGCTTAAACACTCTTCCTGCCGGTGCAAGTGTGCCTTTCGTGCATTATCACAAGAAGAATGAAGAAATCTATTTCATTACCTCAGGAAAAGGCAAGGCTGTGATTGATGGTGATACTGTTGAGTTGGCTGCTGGCGATTGGGTACGAATTTCCCCGGCAGCCCGCCGTCAGTTCTTTGCTGGAGAAAATGAAAGTATCAGCTTCATATGCATTCAGGTCAAGGAAAATTCCCTTGAGGAGTTTACAGGCGATGATGCAACAGTAGAACAATAAAACGCATGTTTGACAGGAAAGTCTCATTGTAATACCATTATTTACAATGAGACTTTTTTGTTATAAGGAGATCAACTATGCAATTTTCATTTCGTATGCCGGTAGCGGTACAAATATTATTGTGTATTGCCAAATTTGACGGAGTATTCAAGACAACATCCACATTTTTGGCATCCAGTGTCAATATTAATCCTGTTATCATCCGCAATACATTAGGGCAGCTGAAGGCCGCGGGTTTAGTAAAGGTAGCGGCAGGTGTCGGTGGAGCAAAGCTTACAAAGGAGCCTAAAGACATCACTTTGAAAGAGGTATTTCAGGCAGTAGAGGAAGATGAGGATTTGTTCCATATTCAGGACAATCCAAATCCCCAGTGTCCAGTTGGAAGAAATATTCATCGGCTTTTGGGTAGCAGATTGTCTTTGGTAAAGGAGCATATGCTCAGTGATTTTGCTGATATAACATTGGCCGAGCTGCTGGATGATATTGAAAAGTCAGAGTAGTTGTATTATTTGGTATCGGGATATTATGAAGAAAGTCTTTTTACCTATGTTCTGTTGAAGTTGAAAACAGCTTTGCAAGCTGTTCTAACACTTTTGATATTATTTCACTTAATTCTTCTATGGATTCCTTTTTACCAGTCTCTGCCCAGGTCAGCAATGCTGCAGCGAATAAGGACACGGCAATGGAAACAGCATATTTGCTGTCATAAAATAATAAGTTATGCCTGAGAAAATAAGTATAAGTGGAAAAAAGTGAATAAAAGGGTGGATAAATAGTATCTGCAACATTGCAAAATGGAGTATAACTACCGGTTAGGTTTTTCGCAAAATAGTCTAACCGATAGTTAGATTTTTGGCCGTTTTTTTCCCTTAGAATGTAAAAATCGTTGTGTGAGAAAAACTTGCAGCCTTTTCATACTTAACCACATTGTATCATTCTTATTTACCCCTGATGGAATAAGGGCTGATAAGGCTGGATATATGACATAATTTAGTAAAAACCTGGAGGGTGTTGCCGGTTGTCATATTAGTACCTATAAAGACGCCTTATCGGAAGGTATAAAAATTCATCTCCCGGAAACAGCATCACTGCTGCTTTCGGGGAATTTGGCATTTTTAGGGAAATTTTGAAATCTGGAGATGAGGTGAATAGGGGATACAGGAAAATGAGAGATTATTCTGTGGGGCGATGTAATTACTTGTAAGGTTGCAGGAGGCAGTCTAACTACTGGTTAGACTTTTAACATAAAAATCTAACCAGTAGTTAGATTTTTGCCCTATTATCGTTCAAGATTGCAAAGACCGATATACAACAAAAAAATACAATCTTACTTGTATAAATACATACGGAAAGGTGGTATATATGAAGTAACTGTTAGTTTACACAAATAAACGAGATGTTAAAAACATCCTCCGGAAAAGGTATTAATGCTGTTTCCAGGGGATTTGGTATTTTTTAGGAAATTTTGGAATAAGGCAGTGTGGTGAATAGGGGGGCAGAGGGTGGGAATAATTTCTAACAGTATAAATTGAGGTTATATTTTTTAAGTGTTAAAATACTTATTAAATGAAAGTGAATTCTGTAATGCAAATCGGCATTAGGAGGATGAGTCACATGGGGAAGAACTTCAGTGAAGATTCTAGAGTTAAAATTCCCGCATTGATGTATTTTACACGCCTCGGATATACTTATCGTTCTTTGAGAGATATTCGCCCGGTTTTGGATTTTGAAACAAATATAAATACAGAAATTCTCCGTGATTCATTGGATCGTGTGAATGCACTGGAGGAGCCATTAACTGATGACGAGATTAAAGGCATCGTTTCGGCCTTGTCAGATTCATTGGCCGTGGATGATTTAGGCCGTGAATTTTATAAAAAGCTCCAGACAGGCGTTGAATGTCGTGGGCAGTCAATGATGTTAATTGACTATAATGACATTAATAATAACACCTTTGAAGTTGCCACTGAAGTGGAATGTTTGGTGGACAAAGAAACAAAGGAAGGAAGTTTCCGCCCAGATATTACCCTTTTCATTAACGGCCTGCCCCTGGCATTTTGTGAAGTAAAAATCCCAAACAACCGAAAGGGTATGCAGGCGGAATACGAGCGGATGAATGACAGGACTTTAAATACAAAGTATAGAAAGTTCCTCAACATTACTCAGATAATGATGTTTTCTAACAACATGGAATATGATGATACGGAGAGTGTACCAATATCAGGGGCTTTTTATGCTACCAATGGCCATGGAAGACTATTTTTCAGTCATTTTCGTGAAGAAGATTCCTCCATATATGACCGCATAGGAGAACTGGATCCGAAGGTAGAGGAGTTTATTCTGCAGGATACCAATATGGCCATGCTGAAAAACCAGCCAGAGTATCAGACCAATATGCAGCCGGGGACACCTACTCATCGCATCATTTCTTCATTGTTTACCCCAGAGCGTTTATTGTGGCTTTTGAAATATGGCATAACATATGTGGAGAAGGTCAATAAGGAAGGCGTTATGGAAATTGCCAAGCACTTAATGCGCTATCAGCAATTTTTCGCTTCCCATGCCATTATGAAATATTTGGATGACACGGCTGGCAGGGAACAGGACCACCGTGGCGGAGTTATTTGGCACACCCAGGGCAGCGGCAAAACAGAGCTTTCCTTCTACAATGTAAAAATCCTTACAGA
>NZ_JAILFV010000125.1 GCF_024697385.1 Anaerovibrio sp. | reverse complement strand
TTCAGCCTTTGAACGGGCAATACTGCCGGAATAGCCAGTATGCAGAAACTCCAGTTTATCGGCAAACACCATTTTTTTATTTCCCTGGCTGTTGACCACCTGTTCATGGATAGCGCCTACATAGCGTATATAAGGACTATTGCGAAAAATTCTTGGCATCAAGGTGGTAGGAATAGGACGATTATTGTCATCCGCATCGATATTGACCTGACGGCACAACAAGCATCCTACTGTTTTATCCCTGTCAAACCGTTCCAGCTCACTACGCACATTTTTTTGAACAGCATCGGTAAACCATTCATCTGCATCAAGAAAAATTATCCAATCTCCCGTCGCTTTCTCAATGGCATAGTTTTTGGCAGCAGCAAAATCATTGATCCAGTCAAAATGATACAGCTTGGCTCCGGCAGCCTTGGCCAAAGCCACAGTATTATCCGTTGAGCCTGTATCCACAACAATTATTTCATCTGCCACATTTTTCATACAAGTCAACCACTGTGGCATATTCTTTTCTTCATTCTTGGTTATTGCACAGGCAGAAACTTTAATTGCCATTTTTTAATGCCTCCTGACACCAATTCTTGTATGAGTTGCTTCTAAGACTTACTTTCACATGTTTAAAACATTCCACGGCCTCGGCATACATGCTTAATTGATAAAAGCATATTCCCACACCTTCCCAAAACCTGTCATTGGCACTAGGTGATTCTGCAGGAATCATTTCATACAGCTTAAGCGCCAGCTGCTCACAATTATTCCGGGTCATTATTTCAGCTATTTCCACATAACGCTGTTCCTTTTCCAATTCGTTGCCAGAAAAGATACTTATCATTTCTATATACCGCTCTATTAAAGTATCTGATCCATACAATAGAATTTCCTTAAAAAACACCTTATAATCCCCATATAAACCAGCTATGCTTTCTGCACCGATCAGGCCATGAATATATTTAACAATGTTATGCAGACCCTCCGGCAGCATACGGGCATATTCTTTATCATATTTTTCCAGCAGACACACAAAAAGTGCCGGCAGTATTTCCGCCAAGCCCTTCATTGCCTGGTTATATATATACTGATATGATTTCTGGTTTATCAATAAATCCTTGGATAACTTCCCAAAATAAACGGACAGCTCCGGAAAACCATTTACGGCGAATATATTTGACAATATCTCCTGATAGCCCTTTTCACCTTCATATATTTCTTTTAGCTTTTCAATAAAAGCGTTATCCGCAACACCATCGTAGATATCCGCCCAGCCACAGATTGCATCATCATTCCATGGATTCAATCCCAGTGCTTTTATCAGATATTCCTCGGCCAGCTTCCCATTTCCAATATGATAAAGTCCAATTCCCAGCTTTGTATATACCTCATGCATAACAGAGGCAATGTTGCTGGAATTTTCCTTATCCGCACCTATTTGAGACAAGGATTTTTCCAATAGCTGAACAGCTTCCTGATACTTTTCCTGTTCTGTCAAAATAAATCCCTTACGGGCATAAAAATCCGGTAAATTGGGAAACAGACGAATTCCCGTATCCGCCAGTACCACCTGATCATCAACACCATAATCCAATTTTTCCATGGCATTAAGAGCCAGCCAATACATATCCCCCTGCTGGCCCAATGGCTGATAAGGGGACTGGGTAGCCAATAAAGCATTATCCAGGGCCTTACCATATTCTTCCAGGGTATAATAACACTCTGCCAAGTATCTGTATAATTTCCTTATATCAGTCCCATCCTCTATATCCCGGTTCAATAATTTAATATTACGCTCAGCCTTTCGGGGATTTATACTGGATGAATACCCTGTATGCTCTATTAATAAGCGATTATCAGAAATACACCAATGCAAATTTTCAATTCCCTGGCCATTAATGGTAACAGCCTCATGTATCCGGCCCTCATACTGAAGTCCAGGTTCATTTTTATATATGCGGACAGAATTAAATGTATTCAATGCTGCATTATGGTGGTCCCTATCAATGTTGACCATAGGCACCATTACAACCTGAAGTTCATTATTCCCTTCCCGCAAACTGTATAAGGCATTGCGTACTTCGACGGGAGTCCTGAATAATTCATCAGCATCTGTAAAAACAATCCAATCCCCTGTGGCTTCAGCCAAGCACTGATTTTTGGCCAAGGAAAAATTATCCTCCCACAAGGATTCCAGCAATATAATACTCAGCTCCGGATTTTCTTCACTGAATTCTGCAATCAGTGATTTTGTAGCATCCTCGGAGCCAGTATCATTAATAATTATTTCATCAGCAAATATCTGAACATTTTCCAACCAGCTGCGAATATTATCGGCTTCATTCCTGACTATCACACAGGCGGATATTTTAATATCTTTTTCTGCCATTTTGGAAATCTCCTGTTGTCTTTTTTGCATAATCGAAAGCATTTCATCTGTCATAAGACACGGTTCCAGGCCATGATAATTTTCATACAATGATATAGCCATCTCTATTTCTTTGTTTGCATCCCGGTACCTTCCCCTCTGATATAGGCATTCACTGTATTCTGCATGAAATTCCGGCAGCTCCGGAAAATCCTTCACTGCCAGCTCCACAATTGCCAAATGGTTTTCTTTACCTTCGACAGTTGGCTTTCCGGCATAGTAATTAATGAGACCACGATAGCTTCTGCTGGCATAGGTTATTGGCTGGCGACCCCGTGTCACATCCAGCCTGGCATAGTACATGGCTTTTTCTATGTCCCCAAGGCCGGTATAGCATTCATATAGATATGTGTAATAATGCTCCACAGGTTCCCCTTCAGCAATTGCCTGCCTTATAATCGCAAGATTTCGGCCTGCCTTTTCCTTTGATATGTTTGAGCTATAGCCTGTATGAATAATCTTAAGCAATTCCCCACTGACCTGCTGAAGCCCTGAGAGGTACTTATCATAATGATACAATGATTCATGAATTCTGCCCTTATAATTTAATCCATTAATATTGCGCACCAGCCTTAAGGCATAAAAATTATCCAGCCTTTCCCCCGTAGATTTATCATAATTTTCCATGGAAACCAGTAACCCATTTGTCCTTGAAGACAATGAAGCTATGATTTCCCTGATATTATTACAGGTTTCTTCAGTAAAATATTCATCGGCATCCAATATTATAAGCCAATCACCGGTCGCCTTGGACATTGCCAGATTTCTTGCAACAGAAAAATCGTTACTCCATTCCTGATAGTATACCTGCCCACCATATGATTTGAAAATATCTACAGTCTTATCTGTAGAGCCTGTATCCACCAGAATAAGCTCATCTGCTGTTCCCTTTATTGATTCAAGGGAACGAACAATATTATGGGCTTCATTTTTGGCGATATATACTGCAGAAATCATCATTTTTACGGTCTCCTGTCCTGATAGTTTATTGCAATCGCAGAGGCTGGTATATCTCTTGTTATTATTATACAGCAATTATTTAAATATTTCCTTAAGAGGTTTAATATCTCGACACCTTTACTGCACAAAAACACTAATTTGTCTATTGACATCAATTACTGACAAAAAAGGACCACTCCGAAGAGTGGTCCAATTTATGGTTGTTTGTAATAATCCTACTATCCTATTACTGGAGCAGACTGAGTACATTGGAGCTGCTCTGGTTAGCCTGTGACAGCATGGACTGTGCAGCCTGAAGCAGAACATTGTTCTTGGTGTAGGCAGTCATTTCCTTAGCCATATCAGCATCACGGATTACGGACTCAGCACTGGTTACATTCTCGCTTGCAGTAGTCAGGTTGCTCTGGGTGTACTCGAGACGGGACTCAGCTGCACCGATGGAGGTCTGCTGATCCAATGCCTTTTGAATAGCAGAATCAAGAGCATTGATTGCTGCATTTGCCTTCTCCTGAGTTGCTACGGACAAGGTAGAACCATCCATACCCTGGAGGCCAAGAGCAGTAGCCTTCATGTCGGTAAGACCAACCTTGATGGACTGGCCAGCCTTGGTGCCTACCTGAAGCACGATGGAGTTGTCCTCAGAAGCATTCTGAGCACGGATTGTCTCCTCAAATGCATCCAGTGAAGCATTAGCGGACTTGTTTACATTACCCTTGTTATCAGTAATGTACATGGTGAAGCCGGCAATCTGACCAGTGATACCACCTGCTGAAGACTGAAGAGTAATAGCATTTTCGCCAGAAGCAGTGTTAACTGCATTCTTAGAACCATCAGTGCCGATAGAAGAAGTAGCACTCTTAAGAGTGATTGCTCCACCGGTCAACTTGCTGATAGTAGTGCCAAGAGCATTAGTACCAACCTGTACAGAGCTGGTTACAGTCTTACCATCCTTAACATAGGAGATGGTAACGGTATCAGTGCTGTGAATGTTCAGGCTGTCACCATTGCGGGCTGCCAATTGAGTAAATTTAGTAGTACCAGTAGTGCCAGTGGACAAGCTCTGGTTAGTCATTGCAGTAGTGGTCTGAATAGTCTTCTTGTTGTGGGAACCATCTACCAAATACTTGCCATTAAAGGTAACATTGGCATTATCATTTATCTGGTCAATGGACTGATCCATTTCCTTCTGGATAGTAGCACGGTCAGAATCGGTATTGGTGTCGTTTGCTGCG
>NZ_JAILFV010000100.1 GCF_024697385.1 Anaerovibrio sp. | reverse complement strand
TGGCTTTGTACCAAGGATTACGATACGGTAATTCATACCATAGTAAATGCCTTAGCCATTACTTCGGGTATTATATGTGATGGAGCAAAAGCATCATGTGCCGCAAAAATCGCAGCTGCAGTAGACGCCGGAATATTAGGTTTTGAAATGTTCCGTAACGGGCAACAGTTTTATGGTGGCGATGGGCTAATACAAAAAGGCATTGAAAATACCATCAGAAATATCAGTCGACTTGGGCGCATCGGCATGAAGGAAACAGATAAGGAAATTATAAAAATGATGATTGGCCAGTAACACCTTGCAGGAAAGCATAAAATAAAAGTCCGGACCATTCAGGAGATGTATATCTCTTGAATGGCTTCCGGACTTTTTATATTTCAATTATGTTTTACTTAAATCTCCGTGCCTTCATATATCCGCGTTACAATGTTATTCCTATCAACAAAAAAGGTCAATTCTACCGGAGAATCGGTAGCCATATAAGAATAACCGGTTTCACCATTTATGACAACCCGCTCACCTTCACCAAAAGTGGCCACAATCTGTTCATAGGATGACCCTACTGTAAAACCACTGGGCGTAGTCAAGGAGCTATCACTCAACGAGAACCCACTTACCGGGATATTCTCCTCTTCTCCCTCATAATCAGCTGCAGTCCGACCAATTACATCAAAGGTATCGGAGTATATATACCTCACAATATGAACAAAATCCAGGGTTGCATAATCCTTTCTTGTCGGCTCACCGTATATACTTTGAACATAGCCTAGTGTACAGCCTGCCCCCACACCTCCGACATACATTTCACTGCGGGGCATTGAATGGGCAAAAACAGCTGCTGAAAACGACATCCATATGGCAACACATAGCAATAAGGTTCGCTTCAATTCAATCCCCCCTATATACCTAAAGCACTGTATAGAGATTCACTTATAACGCGGTTGTAGTTGTTCAAAATAGGATTATACCCCATCTTATTATCAAAGAAACGCATATTATAGGCTGCCACGAATGCCACCTCAGCTGTATATGGAATCAAAGGATCACCATCTGCATGGGAGTGAACTTTATTGATGTCCCAATAATTCCAATCCCCTGTTCTCTGAAAGGATATAGTTTTAGTATTCCAATTATACCGGAAGGAAAGAGGGAAGGCTTCCATCACGGTATAAGGCCCTCCTTCATAGGTTTTATGCTGTCGCCAATATTCATCGGAAAACTGAACCGGCACAACATTAATAGTAATCTGATAATAAGGTGGCGCATATTTTTGCACAACCACCGATGTTCTGTCAGCATACCTTCCTACTCCCATGCCGGCATCCACCAGCACAAGATTCCCATTACTCATAGTTTGAGGATATGTAGCGAATGCTGATACCGTCGAAATCAACATTATCATTAATGTAAAAACAGCAATCTTAATCCCCTTTAACATATTATCTGCCCCCTAATTCGTTTAAGATTATTTTGCATTCAAAACAGCACAAACTCTAAACTCTTTATTTCCCCTGAAATTTAGGTGCCCTCTTTTCCGAAAAAGCCCTTATCCCTTCACGAAAATCCTCTGTCCCAAGCAGCATGGACATTGCCATGGATTCATAGGTCAAGGTCTCATCCAATGATGCACCATAATTATTGATTTCCTTCTTCATCATGGCCAGAGCCAATGGGGCTGCACCGGCAACCTGTCTGCCCACAGCCATGGTCTTCTCCCTCAACTCCTCAGGTGCAAACACATCATTTACCAATCCTAATGAATGGGCTTCCTCTGCCTCTATTGGTCTGGCAGTAAACATTAATTCCTTAGCCTTGGATAATCCTACTGTTTTTGCCAGAAAATAATATCCTCCACAGTCCGGTGCCAAGCCAATATTGGCAAAGCTTTGAATAAATTTTACCCCCTTGGCAGCATAGCAAAGATCACAGGCTATGGCAATATTAAAGCCTGCTCCTGCTGCCACGCCATTTACCATGGCAATAACAGGCTTGGACATACTGTGAATGAGTTTTACTATCATACCGGCCTGTGCCACAAACGACCGTCTTTCCTCAGCAGTTGTAAGCTGGTCCAGGGAAGCCAAATCACCACCAGCACAAAATCCCCGGCCTGCACCTGTCAAAACTACAACCCTTACCTCAGGATCATGTTCAGCCTGATGCAATGATCTTATCCAGCCATTTATAAGGTCAAGACTCATGGAATTAAGGCTCTTAGGACGATTCAGCGTCAAAACTGCAACCCCATCTTTTTTTTCGCACATTATCACTTCTTCAGACAAAAAAACACCCCCATAATTTAATATTTTCAGCTCCCTATACCCATAATAGAAGCTCAGAAAAGCCCTATACGGTCTTTGTCGGTAATTTTTCGCAGCACTCGACAGGGATTTCCCACTGCCAGGGAATAGGGAGGAATATCCTTATTAACAACACTGCCACCGCCTATTACCGCCCCTCTGCCGATTGTCACGCCAGGCATAATGGTAACATTTCCGCCAACCCAGACATCCTCCTCCAGTATGATTTTTTCAACTTTCTCAGGAAAGTAGTCCCCATACTGATTAGTATGCTTGGATCGTTCATCAGCTACTAATGGATGAGACGGTGTGGCAAACAATACCCCCGGTCCGATTAAACATCTACCACCAATATGAATTTCATTACCATCCAGAAATACTGCATTGAAATTAATATATACATCATCACCTATATAAATATTACAGCCATAATCAAAGCGGACACCATTGGCAATAAATGAATTTTTGCCTATATGTCCCAAAAGTTCCTGTAATAATTTATTTCGTTTTTCTTTTTCTTCGACCATCGTCTGGTTGTAGGCAGTACTTACATTACCAGCCAATGCCCGTTGCTTGACCATCCAGGGTTCATTGTCCTGAAACCACTGCCCGTCAAGCATCTTGTCTTTTTCCGTGGACATATAAGGCCTCCTGTATCTCACCGATATATTTACAATAATCATCTAAATATCCAACTGTGGTTAATATTCTATATCAGAAGCTTTTTCCCTTTTACATATTTCATATACCGCTCATGAAAAAAACAGGGCATTTCATTGCCCTGTTTTCATACTATATCACCTAATCACGCCTTCTCCATCGGCCCAACCCATGGAACCGCTCTCCACTCTCACGATTGTGGCGATTACCTCCATAGCCAAAATTATAATCCTCCCGGGCAGCATCACCCTGCCCATCATAATCATTGCCGTTTGATATATTGGCAACTGAGCCTTGAACAGTGCCACCGTAAGTACTCCCCAAGGAATCACCATAATCTGCATTGGTTACGCCATCATCATGTTCACAGTCCACCCCGGGTCCATAATCAAAGCCACCAGCATCATCCGATATTCCCCTTAATAGCTCAAATTCTTCAGCGCTGTTTGCTTCTCCATCTCCGGTATCGACCTGACTGGCACCACAAGAATCATCACTAATGTCATTATACAGGCCTAAATCATCATCAGGAAATGCCTCTGTGAAGTCAAAGCCGTCATCATCCAGGCAGGAAAAATCCTTATTTCCCATCTTTTTCGCCCCATTTCTTTTATCATTGACAACACCAACCGCTCTAGAAATAATTCTCTTCTTAATTATAACGCCATTGTTCAAATTTTTCTTTTAAAAAAATAAAATCTTCCATTTAGCGTTTCCCCAAAAGGGACTAACTTCGTGTCGCAACGAGGTGGGAGATATGCTCACCGCCTGTTATTCCTTTCTCCCCCACCTTAAGAGGAAGAGGACATCTTACGCTCGTTACATTGGTGCAGAAGATCATAAATTATAGGTATGACCACCATGGTTAAAATAGTGGATGTGATGACCCCACCAATAATTGCATGTGCCATAGGGGCCCGAGATTCGGCACCTGGTCCCATGCCAAAAGCAATAGGCAACATACCAAAAACCATAGCCACACTTGTCATCAGAATAGGGCGCAAACGAATACGGCCAGCTTCTACCAGTGCCTCTTTACAAGGAATTCCCTCGTTTATGCGTTTTTTCGCAAAATCAATCAACAGAATTGCATTCTTCGTCACCAGCCCCATAAGCATCATTATCCCGATGAGAGATACCAGACTTATTTCACTACCTGCCAGGAAAAGTCCCATAATGGCTCCAATCATAGCCAACGGAAGTGCAAACATGATGGCAAAGGGCTCACTATAGCTTTCGAATTGGGCTGCCAAAATCATGAAAATAAACGCCACGGCCAGCCCTAGTGCCATGGTCATATTATTAAAGGAATCATCCATATCATTACTTACACCTGCCTGCCCAACTTTATAGTCAACTGGCAGTTCCATGCTTTCCAATTGCGCAAAAAAAGCGTTTGACTACGCTGATAATCGTTCTTAACATTGTCATATTTTGCCTTAGCCTGATTGACATTATTCTGAGCTACACGCAAAGAATTCTGCAGTTCAACATCATCTAACACAAATAAAGCCTGCCCATTTTCTACTTGCTGCCCATCCTCTACCAGCACACTGGTCACCTGCCCTGAAAAACGGCTGCTGATAATTGAAGAAGTCAATCCTTCAACATTACCCGTCAGTGGCATTATCAGCGGCTTATCCATTTGTTTCACAACAGCTGTGGAAACAGCCAGGGGATGGACTGTAGCATTTTCAGGCTGTTTGCCAACCACTGCTAATCGCCAACCAAAAATTCCAATTATTATGGCCAACATCCCCAAAATAATTATGCGTTTGTTCTTCTTTTTCATAACGATCTCCTTTATTGACCAGGGTCAGTAATGGTATAAAAAGAAAATACGGCTCTACACCGTATCTCCAAAATGAGCCAGACTTCCCGGCTTCATACCAAACAAGCTTTCAATCAACTTTGCGGCTATGGCCTCACGAACAGAAACATTCTCATCAGCAGAATTAGCCTGTTGCTCAATAGGCCATACAACATCCATAAGATTCCAAAAAAAGTCCAGGCTCTCTGCCTGATAATCCACCTGCATTGAGCCTTCCTGCTTACCTTTTGCAAGAATTCGCAGCATCAATGGATTGAAACTCTGTTCCAACACGAGCTGCCAAAGATTTCTTACCATGTCCCACTGGCCTTCTTCCATCAATTTATCCACTAACGGCTCAATGGCATTATCCTGGGAAGACATATTCAGGAATAATTTCAACTGTTCAGCGGCTGTCATTCCTTTTGCCTTATATATAAAATCTTCTTCAAACTGCTTTACCCAATTGGCAAAAATTGCCTTAAGAACATCCTCCTTGGTCGGAAAATAATAAAAAAAGGTTCCCTTGGCAACCCCAACTGCTCTACATATATCCTGCACCATAGTTTGTTCATAGCCCTTAGTGCAGAACAGCTCCATTGATCTATCCATAAATTCCTGCCGGCGTTCTGCCGGATTCTTGCGTATTCTCGTCATAATACTCTCCTTATTGACTTCGGTCAGTAAGTAGAGTATACTTTTCAAAAAATGAAATGTCAATGAATACTATAAATTTTTTTCACACAGTATTAATATAAACGCTTGCAGCTTTGAGCATCAATCCGAAGCTCCAGAAATAGGGACGGTTTGCAGCTTATCTTCCTGATTGTATGTATAAAAATATATTTAAAATATATTTTCCATATGGAGGCTATATATCATGACCATAAAGCATAAGAACAGTAATTTGACTACTTCACCAAAATCCCAGGGAAAAAAACAAAACGAAAAAAATCAATCCGATGAAGCATTATCCAATAATGAGGATACAGATGTAATCCAACAATTTTTTGATGATGTACTAGGCCGTTTAAAATCTATGGAAGGGCGTCACAGCATTCCCTTCAATGAATTATTCCCGGAAGCTTTTATGCACCAGCACACAAAAGCTGCCTCTATTGACAATTTTCTCATTGAAGGTGGCTACGATAGTGATGATGAATCTTTTAACGCAATTCCCGAAGATGAATTTAATGAATATGTAAAAAACAATTCAGATTTTAATTCATGGGATGATATGAAAAAATCAGCCACCATCATTTATCTCTCAGAAAAATACGGATTCACCATAAATGAATCTAAAGAAGAAAATGACGACACAGCACAGGATAGACCTTCCATAATCATAAAAGGATGAATATTACGTCAATTTATCCCAGGGCAAATTTGCCATATTTATCAGTATTATCCATCAATATCCATATATTATGAAGCTGTATCAGCAGAAGCCAGGTGAAAATCTTACCCGGCATATAGCTGCATTGTGGATGATTATGTCAATTTTCTGTGGATAACCCTGTGATAATCCTCGATATCCTGTGAATAAAATGTTAATAAGGATAGTTTTGTTCAACCATTAACCTCACCTGTAAAGATTAGATACTGCTCCGTCAAAATACCCCATACTGACTTGTGCTATCATAAAAATTTACGTCCCTGAGTCAAGCTATAAACCATTATTCTTGGCATTTGTACTGTAAATCACGGTCAAAGTTGAGACACTAGACAGTGACGGCATTCATAATCCCATGGGAGCGATATCCCCGAACCTAAAGGAATGTACCATCTCACTCCTTATTTTTGCTAAAAAATAGGCGTCGACAAACTTCACACAGGGCTGTTTTGGCAGCCTTATTTTTCTTCTTGACATTATTGAATATGTAAACTATCATACAATGATAATGATTATCATTGTATGATAGTGAATAAGTTTTCTGAGGAGGAAATTGCCATGAAGAGAAACCTACTTCAACGAATTGTCCACCCTATTCTGCAAAATTGTGCAAAACCAGAAGGAACGGTGGGAAAGCTTATTGTTAAAATGATGAATGCTTCCCACGAGCCATTGGCAAAATGGGGGATTACACATCTAGAGTTGCCCCCTGATGCGGTAGTTATTGATTTGGGCTGTGGTGGTGGCAGCAATGTATCGGCCATGTTGGAAATCTGTCCGAACGGGCGTGTCACTGGATTTGATTATTCAACAGTCAGTGTAAAAGCATCCAAAAGGAAAAATGCTGATGCTATACGGAATGGACGATGTGAAATAATCGAAGGTGATGTGGGCAAACTGCCTTTTGAAGATAATTCCTTTGACGCGGCTACTGCCTTTGAAACGGTATACTTTTGGCCGGAAAAATCCTTCCATGGTGTTCATCGTATATTAAAGCCAGGCGGAAAATTCCTGATTGTCTGCGAGGCAGACGGTTCCTGTTCCGGTGATAAGATATGGCCCAAAATAATTGATGGAATGAAGCTACGCTCCAAGGATAATTTGATCATGGAACTCCAACAGGCTGGCTTCCATGACATACAGACAGATCAAAAATCTATAATGGGTGGTTCTGGTCGTTGGCTTTGCGTACGAGCGGAAAAATAAATAGTAATATTAAGCCCGACGGATAAATGGGGGA
>NZ_JAILFV010000093.1 GCF_024697385.1 Anaerovibrio sp. | reverse complement strand
GCATTCAGCCATTTTCTATCTATAGGGATTCCAGTTTCTAATACAGTGAAATATGCTTCATAGTTCTGAAACCTTTCCTCATCCATAGTGCGCCAGAAAGCGACCAAATCTTTGTCCGGTGAAATCTTAGGATTACCAGGTGCCGCCAACCCGAGAAATTTAACATCCCAGCCACTTCCTGTTTTCTTGAATATAAAAAACGGAGGAATACTATTAATAGATCCATCCTTACTATTTAGGCAATCAAACACAAACTCCAATAGCTGATTACCTTTTCTTGGTGTATCAAGTAAAGCTTTTCCTGGATTACGATTATCCCCATAATACCTGAAAATTCCAGTCTCTTCATCCAAATAATCCGGCCATGCCAGTTCTTGCATTGAAGTATAAAGCACAACATAAGCAGGCAGTCCCGATCCATCTTTTCTCATAATCTTTCGAAAACCGCCTGAATTGCTACATCCTGGAAGTAATTTAGACAATACTTCTGAGCCTTTTCCACTCACCTTACCACCACGATATACTGTGTCCACAATTAAATCCGCACTTTTTAAATCTTCAAAAGCAACTGTATTCATCAAATATACCTGTCTTCAAATAATCTTACTATTCCGTGCGATGGTTGTTATATGCCTTAGCATACATATACAATCGTTGTAATAATTCCTGTTCCCTTTGTTCTAAACTTGTTATTGATCCAGCTAAGTCTGGAAACCCTTTATATGTACTAAATCCTAGAAGATATATAGCTATTGCCATTGCTATATCTTCTGATTTTTCTCCTGTACTTTCAGCAATTCTTCTTAATTCATCAATTACCGTATCATGCGGAATCTTATTATCCAATTCCTGACTTACAGCTTTTTCTATAACCTTAGGCAAGACCATGCACATCTGGAAAAATGCATCTTCTTCTTTAGTTACTAAGCCATAGAACTGATCAATACTCACTCGTCTAATTCTCTTATGGGATACTTTTTTTCCATCAACAGTAGTTTCCCATTTGATGTTTTGAGATTTTTTTGCAATTGCCTCAACTAGAAAACAAGCACAATCATCGTCATTTAATAACTGATTTTGCATTTTTATATATGTTTTTCCGGCAGCCGCAGAATTCATTGTATTATGCTTGTTTTTCATCTCAACATAAACTGTATGAACAATATCTCCATCCGGCAAAGCAATCCCATTATCATCATGATATATTACGTCCCATCCACCTTCTTTTCCATTTTCAGGGACACGGCAATTATTCAAAAATTGAAAAATCCTCTGATGAAAATAACCTATATCATTATTATTTGCTTTATCTCTTTGACGATAGATTTCATTTCCAATCATTTCTTCCCATGACGTCTGATATACAGTTTTATCAAAAATCATCTTAATTGGATCAATAGTATTACTATTAAACTTTTTTATGTCATACGAATCAAGTTTCTCGCCATACTTTTCTATTGTAGCCATTACATGCCTGGTAAAATTCTCTTCTGAAATAAACCTAAGAGACCACTCGCCCATTAAATCGCCTCCTTCTTTTCATAATTCAGCATATCAAGCGAATTATGAATTTCTTTTCCAATCTCCTTCGCAAGATTAACCGGAACAGCATTTCCAACCTGCTTATATTGAGAAGATACATTTCCGCAGAATTCCCAATCATCAGGAAATGTTTGTATTCTTGCATTTTCTCTAACATTAAAAGGTCTCGCTTCTAAAGGATGGCATCTTTCTGTCTGCTTTTGTGAAGGAGATGTCAAAACAGTTAATGATGGTTCATCAAGACTCATTCTTCTAAGTATTCCTGTTCTTCCTCCTCCCATATCCCAACAGCTTTTCATATATTCCTTTGCTATCTTGGGATCTATGTCTCTCCAATAGCCACCTGGAGGTACCAACTCAAATATCTTTCTTTTGGTTTCACCATATGGAACACCAGGACCATCAGGACAATCTAGCAATACATCTCTTAAAACTGGTTTATAATCATGAGGTTCTGGAAATTTAAAGGAAATATCCTTTACAAGATCTTTTCTTATACCTATTGTGATTAGTCTTTCTCGTTTCTGTGGAACACCATAATCCCACGCATTAAGAACCTTCTTATCCACCACATAACCAGCTTTTTCTAATATGTTAAATATTGTTTCGTATGTTTTACCATGATCATGAGTCAACAAGCCTCGAACATTTTCAAACAAAAACATTTTAGGTTGTAATTTTTCAAGGTACATAGCATAGTGATAAAAAAGTGTTCCTCGGGCATCATCTAAACCAAGACGTTTTCCCGCATATGAAAAGGATTGGCATGGTGGTCCTCCAGATAATAAATCAAGTTCACCTTTTTTTATAGAATAATACTTTTCTAAATCCAAACATGAAATATTAGCAATATCCTCATTATCTACACGCCAATTAGGTCTATTTTTTTTAAGTGTATCAGCTGCATTTTTATCAAATTCAACCAAACCAAGCGTTTCAAAACCAGCCTGTTCAATACCTAAGGCTAGCCCTCCAGCGCCTGCAAATAATTCTATTGTTGTATACATAGGAATTCTCCCCATTCTATTCAATTACTCGCTTTTTATATTTTACCATAATTTTGCTTTTTTCGACAGTGCTCAAATCGCTTATTTTTAGCGTGTTTTATGATTTCATTATTATATTAACAAATATACTGTCCCATTTATTGCCCACAAAATAAGGCGACAGCAAA
>NZ_JAILFV010000039.1 GCF_024697385.1 Anaerovibrio sp. | reverse complement strand
GCAATGTTCAGGCCGACGAATACCATGGGGATTTTACTGTTTCCATAGGAAATGGAATATTAGCGGTATATATATGCTGGCAGGAATAACGCACCAGGCTGTTAATAAAATGACACAAAAAAAGGGAAGCTTTATGATATGCCCCTGTCAAAGAGACAGAGGGCACATCATTGCTTCCCCTTTTTTTAGTAAAATTTTTCAATTAGTTTACCAATTTTTAAGTTATACCGCAGTAGCTGATATTTTTCCATAATCAACCAAAATTAATCATGAAAATAAAATAATGGCCTTGTTAAGCAAAAAAGATTATTTTTTTCTTGACCTCTTTACTTTTCCTGCTATAATCTTAATTAATCTTTTAAACCTATCTTTTTAATATGTTTAAAAGAAAACATGAACGAAGGGAGCTTGATTATGAACATTAAAATCACTCACACAACCGCACCAAAGAAAAAACCTGACCAAAATGCGTTGGGCTTTGGTAGGTTTCTTACCGATCACATGTTTCTCATGGATTACACTCCAGAAAGAGGATGGCACGATTGCCAAATAGTCCCCTATGGACCCATACCTATGGAACCTGATGCAGTAGCTCTCCACTACGCCCAGGAAACTTTTGAAGGACTAAAGGCGTATCGCCATCCTGATGGATCAATTCATCTTTTCCGTCCGGAAATGAATGCCAAACGACTTATAAATTCAAACAAACGGCTCTGCATGCCTGAGGTACCGGTTGAATTATTTGTCGAAGCCTGCAAGGCCCTTGTTCGCGTGGACAAGGACTGGGTGCCCTCTGAGCCTGGCACATCACTATATATTCGTCCATTTATGTTCACCAGTGAAGGGCAAATTGCTTTGCATAATTGCAGCCGCTTCACCTTTGCAATTATTTTAAGTCCGGTTGGTGCATATTTTGCCGAAGGAATTAACCCTGTAAAAATTCTGGTAGAAGACGAATATGTACGGGCAGTAAAAGGTGGCACCGGTTTTGCCAAGTGTGGTGGAAACTATGCAGGAGCCATGATTGGTCAGGAAAAGGCTGAAAAGCTTGGCTATTCACAAGTGCTGTGGTTGGACGGTGCAGAGCGCAAATATGTGGAGGAAGCCGGTGGAATGAATTTCATTTATTCCATCAATGGTGAGTTTTGGACCGCACCTACCGAGGGCACTGTTTTACCAGGTATTACCCGCGATTCCATTCTTCATATCCTACGGGACTGGAATATAACAATCCGGGAAGAAAGGATGGATATTGACACCCTAATGGCCGCTGGTCACAATGGCTCATTACAAGAAGCATTTGCCTGCGGCACCGCAGCTGTTATTTCACCAGTTGGTGCCTTGAACTATAAAGGTGATGAGGTTACTATCAATGGCTTTGCAATCGGCAGCCTAACCCAGAAACTCTATGATTACCTTACAGGTATTCAATGGGGCAAGGTTGAGGACAAGTACGGATGGACAATTTCCATTGATTGAGCATTAAAGTAAATAATAATCCCAATATACTAACAGATGTATGAGGCTTTCACCCTCTTAACATGTGCATTACAGGAGGAATTAGTATGGCAAATACAACTTTATGGAATTTAGTAGCTGATTTAAAGAGTCCAAAATACAAATGGGTCGACCTTACTCACGAGCTTAGCCCGGAGACACCACATTGGTATGGGTTTAAACCATTACAACAGGACTTATTATTCGACTATGCTGATGGCACACCTAAAGATAAGCTTGCGCCAATGCGTTGCTATCAGTACAGTGTAGCCAGTCAGTACGGCACCCATGTTGATGCCCCAATTCATTTTCATGCTGATGGACGCTCTCTTAGCAATATTGAAGTAAATGAGCTGGTATTTCCACTGGTAATAATCGATAAATCAGCCGAATGCGCTGCCAATCCGGATTTCATTTTAACAGTTGATGATATTAAGGACTGGGAAAAGAATTATGGAAAAATCCCTGAAGGAGCCTTTGTAGCCTTTCGTTCTGACTGGCACAAGAAAGCCAATTTGGATAATCCTGACGAAAATGGTATCCCACACTATCCCGGCTGGGATGTAAAGGCCATAAAATGGCTGGTGGAAGAACGCAATATAGGGGCCATTGGCCATGAACCGGCAGATACTGACCCAGGATTTATAACAACCAGGGAAGGAGCTTATCCTTACCCCGGTGAACAATACATCCTTTCTGTGGACCGATTTCAGATAGAAGTTATGCGCAATCTTGACCAACTGCCACCCACTGGGGCAATCATCATTACAGCCTTCCCGAGATTAAAGCATGCAGTTGGCTTCCCGGCCCGTGCCTTTGCAATTGCACCTAAAGAAGAATGATATACTGGATACTCAAAGAAAGGAAATAATATGGCTTTAAAATTTGATGAACAATTGTCACGACTGCAAAAGCCGGATCGTTCCGATATGACTGACAAGGAATATGCCCTGTTTGATAAAAGTGTCAAGGCAATGTTAAAAAATTGGGGTTTTATTAACAACCTATTTAAAATTTTACCCCTAAATGCCAAGGAATACATTGGCTTCCTTAATTTAAAATCATCATTATATAATGATTCCTGCTATTTAAGTGATGCTCAAAAGGAAATGATTGGAGTAGTAGTATCGTCTTATAACTGCTGCCATTACTGCCTCACAACACATGGTGATAATTTACGGGGCTTATGGAAGAATCCACAGTTGGTGGATACTATTTCCCACAATTATCGGGCAGCGAAAAATGAGCTAACCAAGGTTGACTACTCTCTATGCGAGTACGCCTGGTATGTCACCGCCCATCCGCAGGAAATTGATCAGGCACAGGTCGATAAACTACGGGATGCAGGTCTCGATGACCACCAAATTTTGGAAGCTGCTTTTGTCGCCGGTTTCTTCAACTACACCAACCGATGGGTAAGCACCATAGCTCCGGTAGCTAATCCGGGACATTTTAATCACAATCGCAATTTCACGGAATAAAAATTTTATCCATCAGGCTGCATTTTATACACCCTTTATTTAAAATACACATACTAAAAGGGACTGACTATATGCTCAGCCCCTTTTAGCATGCTTTTAATTATCATTCTGAAGGGTAGCACCTGCTTCAAAGCCATCCCGGATAGCATCGCCGATTCTTCCGCCACGACGGGCATCGCCTACAACTCTTATCTCACAGGTCGTCATTTGTGCTAATAATCCCCGGACAAATTTTACATCAGGTTTTACTCCCAGGGCCAGCACGACACTATCTACCTCCAATAACTGCAACTGATGGTCTGTTACATTCTCTACCAAAATTCCCTGTTCTTCAATGGATAACAGTCTATGACCGGCATATATAGCCGGGTCATAAGAAAGCACGCGACTTAGCTCATCATTGCGTATTGCGGAATAAATACCCGGTCCAATGTCATCAGCCATTTCCACAAGCAGCACTTTATTTCCAGCCTTCCCCAGCATACTGGCCGTCTCAAGCCCCGTAAGCCCCGTACCAACCACTGCTACACGACCGGGAGGTACTACCTTTTGTCCGGCCACCACATCCTCTGCCAAATAAACATTCTTTCCATCAATTCCAGACAGAGGGGGAATAACAGGTTTTGCCCCGCAGGCTATCACTACACCTGCCGGACTAATAGAGGATATTTCTTCAACCGTTCCTGCACATCCCAGATTGATCTTCACCCCCAGTTTTTTCAGCTGTAATTCCATGGTTTTTCGCAAACGAGTAATATTCTCCTTGAATGGTGGCTTGTCGGCAACATTCAACATACCACCAAGTTGCTTTCTTTTTTCAAACAGGGTTACAGAAAATCCCCTTTTTGCCAGTACCAAGGCAGCTTCCATACCAGCCGGGCCACCACCTATCACTGCTACTGCTTTACCATTACCATTTTTACATAATTGGGGAATTTCAATTTCCCGTGCCGTACGGGCATTAACAGTACAGCGTATGGGCATAGCGTCCCGCAGCACCCGCTCACGACAATACAGACAGCCAATGCACTGCCTTATATCTTCACTTTTTCCCTGATGAGCTTTATTCATAAAAAATGGATCAGCCAGCTGGGAACGGCCTAACCCTACAAAATCACACACTTCTTCAGACAACAATTTTTCCGCAAAATCTGGATTTTTTATGGTATTGGTGGCAATTACCGGTATTCCCAAGGCCATCTTATATGCCCTTGCTACATGTTTTTTCCAGCCAGGTGTGTAAGAAAATGGTTCACAATTGGCATCACCGTTTCTGGCACTGCCGTTACTGATATCAATAGCATCTATCCCAGCAATTTCCAATTCCCTGGCGATTTCGAGTCCCTCTGACAATGACAGAAAACCTTCTTCGTCAGTCATTTCATCCCCACACATACGAACCAAAATCGGATAATTTCCCAGTTCCCTCCGGATACCATAAATTATCTCAGTCAAAAATCGAGCCCGATTCTCCACACTACCGCCATATTGATCCTGGCGACGGTTGTAATATTTACTAAAAAATTGAGCAATCAGATAGCCGTGAGCCCCATGTAGCTCCACTCCATCATATCCCGCTTTTTTACACCGTATGGCCGCTGCAATAAACTTGTTCTGTACTCTTTTTATATCCTCCAATGTCATTTCCCGTGGAACGGGACGACCCTCAGCAATCGGAATCGCACTAGGCGCAATATTCTTCCGTCCGGTGAAATCCGGATTAGATGTTGCACCACCGTGATGTAATTGAGCAATAATTTTGCAATCATATAAATGAACAGCATCTACCAGTTCCTCCAGGGCAGATATATGATAATCCCTGGCTGCACGCAGATTATGAATGGATGGGATACTATCCACATCATCTACTCCTGTGTATTCCTGAATAATCATAGCCACACCACCCTTGGCCCGTTCCTGATAATATTTTATCTGCCGTTGAGTAACCACCCCGTCATGATCAGCCAAATCAGTGGCCATTGGCATCATAATGCCACGATTTTTTAAGCATAAGGATCCGATTTGTCCCTGTGAAAATAACTTTTGATAGCCCATAGTCCTCCTCCTCATGTATTGCCTAACAATTTCCCCGTATAATCTCATCATCGATATTTTTCAAAATTTTTCGGTCTATCTGCTTGAGTGCATCAATCAACTTATCTATATCTCTCCTGGTGTTAAACATCCCGAAGCTTATCCTTATTGTACCGTCATAAGCTTTATTATTAAGGTGGTGATGAATGCGTCCAGCGCAATGATGCCCAGCCCGTACTGCAATATCATATTTATAATCCAAAATTGCCGCCACTTCATTGGCCCGAAAACCTTTTATATTTATCGATACGACTCCAGCCTGGTTACCTGCACCATCCGGGGCCTTATAAATGATAATATCCGGCACAGTTGAAAGTCTGCCCAATAAATAGCTCGTTAATCCTTCTTCCTGTTGCCATGGATTTACTCCCTTTAACCAATCTAAGGATGCTGCCAATCCGGCAATAGCCACACAATCCATGCTGCCACTTTCCAATTTAGCCGGAATATAACTGGGCATAGCTGGATTTTCTGCCTTAATACCATTACCACCTACAATAAATTCTGCCAAATCCACCCCATTTTTAATATAAAGCCCCGCTATCCCAAAGGGAGCATATAGAGTTTTATGACCTGCAAAGGCAAGCGCATCGGCCTTTGTTTTGGCAAAGTTAATTTTCAGCAAGCCAACTGCCTGTGCTCCATCCAAAAGAGTAAAGGCCCCATACTCCTTAGCCATGGTAAAAACTTCTCCGGCCGGCAACACATATCCCGTAACATTGCTAACGGCTGTCATACACACCAGCTTAGGGTGTTCATTTTGAAACATGACTGCGGTGTGCTCCAAATCAATGGATAAATCATCTTTTAATGGCAGCTCTACTACCTTGATTCCCCTGCGCTTAACCAATAGATGCAGGGGGCGAAGTACTGCATTATGCTCATAAGGGGAGACATAAACTACATCGCCTGATTCATAATCCAAACCATTGATCACCATGTTTAGGGCAATCGTAACCGAGGGAGTAAAGGCTATTTCCGCCTGTTCCCTTGCATCAATGAGGCTAAGTAGCATGTTCTTTACCTTTTTAATCATGGCATTGGCCTCCCTGGCCGCCTTATAGGCTCCTCTTCCTGCATTGACTCCATTATAACGGGCGAACTCATCCACTGCATGATAAACTATCTCCGGCTTTGGAAAGGTTGTAGCCCCATTATCCAAATATATCATTTACCTTCACCTAACCTTACAACATTATTAATTCTAACGATATACACTAATTACCTATTTGTCAAGTATGTAATATTGACACAACTCTTGTCTTCATATTAAATTTTTATAACTCGCTGTAAGATGTCCCCTCCCCTCTATAGGTGGGGGGACAATCTTTAACAGGTGGTGATCATATCTCCCACCTCGTTGCGACACGAAGTTAGACAATATGTAATGACCTCCACTTTGTAGCAACGTGGATTTACCTGTATACTAAAGATGATAAATCAAAGGGTAACAGGGATTACCGCATACAAAAGGAGGTCACTATATGAATAATACCACAATTTTCGTAGGAATG
>NZ_JAILFV010000181.1 GCF_024697385.1 Anaerovibrio sp. | reverse complement strand
TGAAACAAGCGCCGATATGTCACACGAGGAATTCTCCATTCTTGATAAGGCCGGAAGAGTTCGACTCTCAGCCGAAATGAGAGAGGCCGCCGGAATAGATACAAACAGAGTTAAAGTAGATATTGTGGATGGCAAGATTGTTATCTCGAATGAAAAATAGGTTGGTTTATAAATGCATAAGGAAAAACGAGGCAGTTCTTAAAAGGGCTGCCTCTATTTTTGCAACAATAATTGTTTTAACCCTTATCTGTCGTAAGATACGACATGAACATGGGTATTTGCGACATATGTCATCTGTGTTAAAAGGGCAAAAAACAGTATAATTATGCTATTAAAAGTGTTGACAGCAGGGCTGTAAAATGAAACACTTTTTTAATTTTGGCGAAAGACCGAAGGAGGTGTTTTTATGCGAAAGATTACTAGAATTATGGTGGGAGTTATAGCTGCAATCACAATGATTATATCCTTAATTAGTATTCCACCAACAAAAATTGATGCAAATGCCGAGGGAGAAGTAATTGAGTGGACACTTGGATATGAGTTCACTGTGGGTCAGGAAATAAGAAAGGGTACAGTAATAAAGAATCGTTGGGAATATCATCATAAACCTGCTGGATATGCATATTGGTGTACTTATTTTAATTGTTTATCCGTAGGAATAGCAGGTTTGGATCATAGAGATGAATTATTTGGCGATGTCAACAGGGAAATGGAAAGAACTGGTTATACCTACGATGATGCAGGGGATAAAAATGGTGAAATATGGGAACAAATTAGTGAGACAACGTATGTAGTACCTTTTGATTGTGTTGTTGCGGAATATGAAGAACCTACGTGGGTTAGTGGTGAAGCTGGAAATTCTGGAGTTACAGCTGCTGGCTTGACACTTATTCCTAAATGTGAACTCAGTATATATGCATATTATTTGGAACATAATCTGGATATAAATGGTTATGCAGGTGTTAAAGTAGATTCTGGATGCATTGAACAGCTGACAGTAGATAATATGAATCAGCTATCAGGTAAGGAATATGATTATTACAATATAGATATAATCTATGTGAGCTCTGATGGAAGAGATAAGGCGATTGAGTGGAAAAAAAATGGGAAAGTATACGATAACGGTAACGGTCTTCCGGATTCTGAAAATGTAGATTTTGTTCGTGAAAATATATCCTTTACGGGAGATATATCAAATCATTTTTTGGAATTTCCATATGAACCTAATAATGGTATGGGTACGAAAATAAACTACACAACTAAGTGGGAAGTTCTTGGGTTTAACTTTGATGAAACTAACAGTGTAAATAATTGTGGTATTTGTACATTATATGTGGTCTCAGTAGATGGGGCTCCGCATAAGCATACTTTATCAGATTGGCAGTGTGCGGATAGCTATCATTATAAGTATTGTACAGAATGTCATACCTATGGTTTGGAGAGAGCAAATCATACAAATGAATTTACGATTATTAAAGTTCCAACACCTGAAGAGCTTGGTGAATATGGTTTTCGCTGTACAGTATGCGGATATATGGATAGAGTCTATTCTATAAGTTATGATAACTATAATTATATGTTTCCACCTGAAGATCATGTTCATGAGTTTGAAAATTATTTTTATAATACCAGTGAGCATTGGTCATACTGCAATAGTTGTGCGGATGGAACGATTAGAGAAGCTCATAATCTTGTGTGGAAAGCGGTTTCTCCGGAAACGGCTGATGGAGCGGATGACGCAAAAATATGCTATGGATGCGATAAATGTGCCTATATTAAAGAAGAGAAAACTGTAACACAGGATGAATATGAAGAGATTGCTAACAATCAAGGCGGTGGTCAACAGGATGAAAACCAACAGGGTGGAGAAGGACAAAATGACGACCAGCAAGGGGATAACAAACAAAATAATCAGCAAAATATAAATAATAAAACTGACAATTCTCAGAAAAACAATCAGGCTTCTAATCAGGGAAATACAAATAAAAGTGGTAATAGCAAAAAAGAAACGTCATACTCAAATGAATGGGTAGATGGCAAATGGTACGACAAGAATGGCAACCAGACTTACAAGGGTAAGCTGTCATGGAAGAAAAATGCAAGTGGCTGGTGGATAGAAGATTCATCGGGCTGGTATCCAAAGAGTCAGTGGCAGAAAATAGATGGCAAATATTACTATTTTGACGAAAGCGGTTATATGGCTGCTGATGAGTGGCGTGACGGTTGCTGGCTTGGATCAGATGGCGCTTGGGATGATACATATAAGATGACTTGGAAATCTGACTCCAAGGGTTGGTGGATTGAAGATAAGACAGGATGGTATCCACAGAATCAGTGGCAGAAGATTGATGGTAACTGGTATTACTTTAAAGGTGATGGCTATATGGCTACAAGCCAGTATATAAATGGCTGGTGGGTAGATTCAAATGGAGTTTGCCAGTAACAAATTAACAAA
>NZ_JAILFV010000164.1 GCF_024697385.1 Anaerovibrio sp. | reverse complement strand
TGAACCGTCTTGAACTTGATCCCATGAATGACGGTGCACCGCAGTTTAATTATGGACTGTTTATTGATTATAACCGTGAGTGTGTTATTGGCCGTGGCTCATATATATTTCTCCATTGTTTCGGAGAGAATAACTTTACCCATGGCTGTGTGGCAGTATCTGAAGCAGATATGCTGCAGATAATTAGGCACGCTGATAATAATATTCGCATATGTATTTATCCGATTTAATGGGGATTTTATGAATAATTATGAGTTCATTAATAAGGAATTTGATGATATTGTAAAAACCGGTCCATATAATGTACCGGGCCTTGGTGCTGTCCTTATAAAGGATGGTGTTCCTGTTTTCAGGTACTATGGCGGTTGGGCAGTATTAGGGGAGAAACCTAAGAGCTTTACCGGTGATTCCTTATTCAGGATTGCTTCCCTGTCAAAGCAGTTTACTGTGTATGCTGTTATGCAGCTGATGGAGGCAGGAAGACTTCATCTGGATGATAATGTCAGTGACTATTTGGGCTTTCCCTTGGTGCATCCGGCTTTCCCGGACAGGAAAATAACTGTCAGGATGTTGGCCAATCATACTTCAGGCCTTAGGGACGGGATTATTTATTGTATTCCACCTAAATTTTCTGTCAGGGAGTTTTTTTCTCCCCAGGGGAAATTTTATGAGGGGGGAGCGCATTTTTCCCTGGACTCAGAGCCTGTTGGGGAATATTTTTGTTATTGCAATCTTAACTATGGCCTGTTGGGTACCATTATTGAAGCTATAACCGGGGAACGCTTTGATCGGTATATCGAGAAATATATTTTTAAAAGATTGGATATCAAAGGTGGTTATTTACCAGGAAATCTGTCTTCTGAGGCGTTTAAAAATCTGGGAACCCTTTATCAGAAAAAGGATTACGATGGCAAATGGGATGAACAGCTTCCCTGGCGTGGTGTAATGGATGATTGGCATGATTCACCACCGGAGAGGGATGCTGTTACCATGCAGAATCCCTATGCAGTTCATGATGACACAGAAATTTATGATTTGTCAGGTTACATACCTGGGAACAATGCTACCTTTTTTGCCCCTCAGGGTGGGTTGCGGGTATCCCTGGAGGATATGGTGCATACATTAAATATGCTGATGAATCAGGGGTGCTATAAAGGAAATCAGTTCATATCAAAAGCTTGTGCTGAAAAAATGATGAAGCCGCAATGGATTTATAACGGTCATAATGGGGATACCTGCGATGGTACTTTGCTGTCTTATGGCCTGGGACTATATCAGATAAAGGGAAATTCCACTGCCAGATTGTCGCAAAATTATGATTTAAATTTTGTAGGGCATACCGGCCAGGCCTTTGGACTTTATTCCGGGATGTTTTTTATTCCCGGCAGCAAAGATGGATTCGTATATATCATGAACGGAATAGGTATATCTGAAGATGATCCCAAAAGCCATGGTAAATTCAGTAGTAATTTCCTGTGGGAAGAAAAGGTTACTGATGCACTTTGCAATGGATTGATGAATATGTGACTTCATTTACTTTTATGTTTTGTTTGGGGGGATGTTAAATGCTGCAATACCTGATAAAAAGGTTTATTAATTCCATAATTGTGCTCTGGATAGTTATGACATTGACCTTTGTGCTGATGCACGCTATTCCGGGCGGACCTTTTACGGCGGAAAAGAATCTGCCGCCTGTGGTAAAGGCCAATATTGAAGCCCGCTATAGGCTGAATGACCCGCTGACTGAGCAATACATGGATTATGTAGATAACCTTTTGCATGGCGATTTGGGACCTTCTTTTAAATATGTGGGACGGTCAGTGAATGATATTATCAGTGAGAGCTTTCCGGTTTCCTTTGAGCTGGGGGTAGAGTCCATAATTATTGCTCTGCTGGCAGGAATACCTGCAGGTGTATTCGCAGCCTATAGGCGTAACCGTTGGCAGGACAGGACATTGAATCTGCTCACCACTTTGGGAATTGCTGTTCCGGGGTTTGTGTTAGCCGCCCTTTTAGTTGATATTTTTGCCATGAAGCTGGGAATATTGCCTGCAGCCATGTGGAATGACTGGTCCAGCAGGATTTTACCGGCTGTTGCTCTGGCTGCCATGCCCATGGCTTTTATTACCAGACTCACCCGCTCCAGTATGCTTGATGTACTGGGACAGGATTATATCAAGACTGCCAGGGCCAAAGGCTTGGGCAATGTGAATATACTGTTTCGCCATGCCCTGCCCAATGCACTGATTCCGGTGGTTACCTATATCGGTCCTATGGTAGCAGGCATTTTGACCGGCAGCTTTGTAATAGAAACAATTTTTGCCATTCCCGGCTTGGGACGCTATTTTGTGACCAGTATATATAATCGTGACTATACTGTTATTTTGGGAGTCACAGTGTTTTACAGTGCCATAATAATTCTTATGAATATGCTGGTGGATATTATCTACCCATTGCTGGATCCCAGAATTAAACTGGGAGAAAAGGAGGATTAGCACAAATGAATTGTGAGTATGATTTTTCTCCTATTTCCCAGGATGATAATTCTGCTGCTGTCCAGTCCCCCGGAAAGCCGATGGGGTACTGGCAGGATGCATGGATTCGTCTAAAAAGGGACAGGGCTGCTATGATGGGGATGATATTTATAATCCTCATGACTATCTCGGCCATATTAATTCCGATGTTTTCCGGCGTTTCCTATGCTGATCAGGATTTTGCCAAGGCAAATCTGGCTCCTTCCATGGCGCACTTCTTTGGCACCGATGGTTTGGGCCGGGATATGTTTATTCGTGTGCTGTACGGGGCGCGGATTTCATTGTCCATTGGAATAGTAGCCAGCCTTATCAATCTTGTGATTGGAGTAATTTACGGGGGAATTTCCGGATTTATTGGGGGCCGTACAGACCGTATCATGATGAATATCGTAGATATTCTTTACAGCATACCGACAATTTTGTATGTAATATTGCTAATGGTGGTATTTAAGCCTGGCCTCATGAATATTTTTATTGCCCTGGGAATAAGCTATTGGCTTCAGATGGCCCGTATTGTCCGGGGAGAGGTGCTGAAAATCAAGGAACAGGAATTTGTATTGGCAGCAAAAAGTATGGGGGCAGGACAGCTGCGCATATTGTTCAGACACCTGATACCAAATTCCGTGGGTGTCATTATAGTATCCCTGAGTCTTTCCATTCCTGATGCCATATTTACCGAAGCCTTCCTGAGCTTTATCGGTCTGGGTGTTTCGGCACCAATGGCCAGCTGGGGAGTATTATGCTCTGATGGTATTAATTCCATCCGTGCATACCCATTTCAGCTGTTTTTCCCTGCTGTGGCCATCAGCCTTACCATGCTGGCATTCAATTTCTTCAGTGATGGTTTGCGGGATGCCCTCGATCCAAGGATGCGCCGCTAAGGAGGAAAAGATTTGCTATGATTTTGGATATAAAGGATTTATCAGTTGGCTTTCATACCTATCGTGGTGATGTAAATGCAGTGCGCGGTGTCAGTCTAAGTGTTGATGAAGGAGAAATTGTAGGTATTGTAGGGGAGTCAGGTTGTGGCAAAAGCGTGACAATTCATGCTGTTATGGGGCTTCTTCCCCAGGAAAATGCCTTTATCAAAAGTGGTTCCATTACACTTTTGGGGGAGAATATCACTAATATTTCCGAAAAAGATTTCCAAAAATACCGTGGCAGTTCCATGTCCATGATATTTCAGGACCCAATGACTTCATTGAATCCGGTATTGACAATAGGTAAACAGATGACAGAGGGGCTGATAAGGGTCAGGGGAGTTTCCGGTCAGGCAGCACGCAGTGAGGCCATAGACCTGCTAACCCGTGTTGGCATTACAAAGGCTGCTGAAAGAATGAACTGTTATCCCCATGAATTCAGTGGTGGTATGCGTCAAAGGGTGATGATAGCCATGGCGCTTATATGCAGGCCCAAAATATTATTTGCTGATGAACCTACCACTGCGCTGGATGTGACCATACAGGCCCAGATACTGGAGCTGTTATCAGAGCTGCGGCGTGATATGAAGATGTCCATAGTTCTTGTTTCCCACGATTTGGGAGTGATAGCCGGTATTTGTGACAAGGTAAATGTGATGTATGCCGGAAGAATTGTAGAGCATGGTTCTGCCAGGGAAATATTTCACAATCCACGGCATCCTTATACCCAGGGATTGCTTGCTTCATTACCACGGGTGGATTTACCCGCCGATGAGGAGCTTCCTGTAATAAATGGACAGCCGCCGGACCTGCTTTATGATATACAGGGTTGCAGCTTTGTACCCAGATGCAGGAAGGCCATGAAGGTTTGTTGTGAATGCCTGCCGGAAAAACAGTGTGTCGGGGACAAGCATTCTGTTGAGTGCTGGTTGCCTGTAAGGGACAGTAAAGGAGGGGCACAATATGAATAATATGGGAGAGCCGCTACTTTCTGTAAGGAATTTGACCAAGCATTTTGTCACCAAGAAGAATTTTTTTGGTAAGCCCAAGGAATATGCTTATTCACTGAATGGTATATCCTTTGATATATCCAAGGGTGAGACCCTGGGGCTGGTGGGTGAATCAGGTTGTGGCAAAACCACAGCCGGCAGGACTATCATGGGACTGTATAAGCCAACCCGTGGCGAGGTCTTTTTATACGGCAAGAAGCTGGATTTTACCAATGGCCCTGAAAAGCGTATTCAGATGATTTTTCAAGATCCCTACGCTTGTTTGAACCCCAGAATGACAGTGGGGGAAATTATAGCTGAACCCTTGGAAATCAATGGTGTTTATGATGATTCATCAGCCAGGGAAAAAAGGATTTATGAGCTTTTGGAGATGGTGGGACTTAGTCGTGAGCAGGCAAATCGTTTTCCTCATGAATTCAGTGGTGGACAGAGGCAGCGAATCGGTATTGCCAGGGCATTGGCAGTCAATCCCGATGTGATTATATGCGATGAGCCTATATCTGCACTGGATGTTTCTATTCAGGCCCAGATTGTCAATCTGATGCGACGCCTTCAAAAGGAACTGGGGCTTACCTATCTGTTCATCGCCCATGATCTCGCAATGGTGAAATATATTAGTGACAGGGTTGCCGTGATGTACATGGGAGAAATCATGGAAATTGCCGAATCTGATGAGTTATATGAAAATTCGCTGCATCCATATACCAAAACACTTTTGGCAGCGATTCCGGTACCTGACCCTGAT
>NZ_JAILFV010000138.1 GCF_024697385.1 Anaerovibrio sp. | reverse complement strand
TCTTATGAGTTTAGATGGTATTTCTATGCATCCACTGGCCATTGAGCTGGACAGAGCCATTACAGGCGGACGCATAGACAAGATAAATCAACCAAATAAGCAGTCTGTAATTCTTTCCGTTAGACAGCCAGGCAAAAATTATTTGGTTCATATTTCAATAAATCCCCAGAACCCTGCGGTTCATATTATTGAAAAGGCACCTGATAATCCACCGGAGCCGCCTATGTTCTGCATGGTTCTCCGCAAGCATATTGAAACCGCCCGTATAGCCCGGGTATATCAGCATAGTCTTGACCGCATCATCATATTGGACATGGATGTGCTGGCTGCGGGGGGACAAATCGTTACAAAATCCCTGGTAGTTGAGCTCATGGGCAAGTACAGCAACATTATTCTGGTACAGGACGACAACATCATTGACGTACTGAGAAGAGTCGGGGCCAACTCCAGCCGCATCAGGACTGTCCTGCCTGGAGACCCATACATTTTACCACCTGTGCAGGATAAAATGGATCTTCTTGAGTGCTCCATTGATGATGTGGTTACAGCCATCAGAGCCAAGGATGACTTAAAACTCAGCAAGGCCATTCTTGATACCTGTCTTGGTTTTGGCCCTGTAACTGCAAAGGAAACCGCCTTTCTGGCTGGACTCCCCCACAACCAGTTGGTCAGTGAAATGGATGAAAGTGATTTTGCTTCACTCAATAACGCCTTAACGGAAATAAAGGATGCCTTTAAGGAGCCTTGCGGTGAAGCCTGTCTCGTGGTGGATGCTAATCAAAAGCTGCTGGCTACCGCATCCTTTCCACTGCATTACTATATAAACGATACGGTTGTAAAATTTACGACCATAAGTGAAATGCTGGCTAAGGCTTCCAGTATTGCTGGTAGCTTTCAGCTGCCTGACAGGGACCGTTTCAAAAAGCTCATCAAAAATGAGCTGAGCCGGGCCCAGCATAAGGTGGATAAGCTGAAGGATGATATTGCCGCAGCCGACAACGCCGAGGAATATCGTATAAAAGCGGATAATCTTATGACCTATCAGTATCAGCTAAGGGACCGTGAAGACGCCACAGTTACGGTTACGAACATCTACAGTGAATCCGGAGAAAGTATCTCCATCGCCATGGATCAACGTCTTTCCGTCAGTGAAAATGTTCAGGCCTATTACAAAAAATATGATAAACTCAAAAGGGGCAAGGAGCTTTTGGAAAAGCAGCTGGAAAAATGTCTTGATGACATCAAGTATCTGGCTTCAATTGAAACCTCCCTTGAGGCCTCCACTTCCCTTGCGGAGATAAATGATATTAAGACAGAGCTTATTACAAATAATATTTTGCGGGAAAATCTGAAAAAGCACGCCTCTGTGAAGCAGTCCCAACCATTTAAGTTTACCGCTCCTGACGGAACCACTATTCTGGTGGGCAAGAACAATTACCAGAATGACCGGCTTACCTTCAAGGTAAGCAACCCGGGAGACATTTGGCTTCACACCCAGGAGATTCCCGGATCCCATGTTATTATCCGCTGTGACGGGGAGGAACCAGCCGAGGATACGTTGCTTCTGGCCTCCTATCTGGCAGTTCATTTCTCCCAGGCAGCCAATTCCTCCAAGGTACCGGTGGACTACACCCGTTGCCGCTTTGTAAAGAAGCCGGCAGGAGCCAAGCCGGGCTTCGTTATCTTTACCAATCAAAGCACTTTGTATGTTACCCCTGAGGATGAGGTGCTTAACCCTATTCTTCTACAGGCAAAAGAATAACAGGAAAACATATTTTCAATGATAAAAAGGACAGCTGGTTCATCAAAACGATGAATCAACTGTCCTTTTAAATATACCTAAATTACGAAGGCAACCTTATTTATTTTCGTCCTTCAAGACCTTAATGTCTTCTATGCCATAGTATTTACACAAGCCGTACTTGGTAACTCCATTATCAAAATCAACGAAGAATACGTGACGCAGGGCCCGATTTGTCATCCGTATAGGCTCCATGTAGGCAATGG
>NZ_JAILFV010000129.1 GCF_024697385.1 Anaerovibrio sp. | reverse complement strand
TATCTGCCCCAGTCCGAAATTCAGTGCCATTACCAGGGCAACGGATATTGCCAGTTTCTTTTTCATCTTACTTCCCCTGCCTTCATATTCCTTCCGATATATTTCCGAATTCTTCTTATCATGAATATATCACGGTCATATTATTATTTGCAATATGTCGGCAGGTTATTTAATTAAACTTTAATGGCCGATATTTTTTATAATAAAAATTTAATGTGAACTGCTTCCACAGATGAATTGCCAGGATTCAGGACAAAAATTCCTTTACGATATTATTGACCATCTTGCCATCAGCCCTGCCCTTAACCTTAGGCATCAGTGCACCCATCACCTTGCCCATATCCTTTGGGGCAGATGCGCCTGTTTTCTCTACAGCTTCCTTGACCAAGGCCCGCACCTCATCCTCTGAGAGCTGCTGAGGCAAATATGGCATGAGGAAGGATATCTCCCTTTCATTCTGTTCCACCAGATCCTGACGGCCACCCTTTTCAAAATCAGCTATTGAATCCCGGCGCATCTTGACTTCCTTGCTGATAACTGCAATAACTGCATCATCATCCAGCTCAGTCTTGCCGTCAATTTCCTGCTGCTTGATAGCACCACGGACCATGCGGATAACTGCCAGCTTCTCTTTTTCCTTGGCCTTCATGGCCTCCTTCATATCATTTGCCAATTGTTCCTTTAATGACATATAAAACACCTCCAAAATAAGTAAAGACTATAATCCACCTATAAATATAGAGATTATAGTCTTTAAATTCAATATTCAGCTTTTATGCTCTGAACTTGCGCTTACGGGCTGCCTCAGACTTCTTCTTACGGCGAACACTAGGCTTTTCGTAATGCTCACGCTTTCTTACCTCAGCGATGGTACCAGCTTTCTGGCTCATACGCTTAAATCTGCGGAGCGCGCTGTCAATACTTTCGTTCTTGCCAACCTTAATCTCGTTTGCCATCTATTTTTCCCCCCCTCCAATTGACTTGGGAGTGTATTTCATAACTACACCCGATTATTATACACGACATAACGCATATATGTCAATATAAATCGGATGATTGCCCAATATCATTATACGGTAAAAGGTTAAATTTTTTCACTGCAGTACATAGTGTTCAATCTATCCTGCCGGGCAATCACCTTTTAATACATGAGTCCGGTATAAGCACCACATACTCTGCTGATAATCATCAGCCTGGAGGCCACTGCATGGACCTGCCTCCCAGAACATGGAAATGCAGGTGGTTGACTGTCTGGCCACCTTCAGCGCCTGTATTGGCAACCACGCGGAAGCCCTTTTCATCAATACCTGTTTTTTTCGCAATCTCAGGAATCACCTCACACAAAATGTGACCGGCCAATTCCTTGTCTTCTGCCTTTAATGCAGCAATGCTGTCAACATGCTTCTTAGGTATAACAAGCACATGTACTGGGGCCTGAGGCTCAAGATCGTTAAATGCGATAACCTGATCATCCTCAAACACTACAGTGGAAGGAATTTCCTTGTTTGCAATTTTACAAAAAATACAATCTGCCATCTCGGTACACCTCCCTTTAATAATATGCCTGAATATTACCCACGCTCGTATATTTTACCATATACTCCGTCTTTATACAATTTTTCCAGATGAACTTTATATATTTCTCCTGTGACCACCTCGTCATCAGTATATACACGGATATATGTGTCGGTAAGGCCATCAGTAATTCCCTCGGTATTCGTCTCAAAAAGTACATCCTGTACAGTCCCCAGATATGTCCTGTGGAAGTCCTCAGCCATTTTATCAGCCACTAACTGCAGGCGGTGTACCCTATCCTTTTTGTCAGGCTCACTGACCTGATCTTTCATGGCAGCCGCCGGAGTCCCTGTTCTGGGAGAATAAGGGAATACATGTATGCGGGAAAAATTCAGTGATCTGATGTATTCCAGGGACTGGGTAAACAATTCTTCTGTTTCGCCGGGGAATCCTACAATAACATCTGTTGAAATTGCAACCCCAGGGATTTTATCCCTGACATTTTTAATCAGCCCTGTAAATTCATCCCTGTTATAATGGCGGTTCATCCTTCTTAAAATTTCATCGGAGCCCACCTGAAGTGGCAGATGCAGATGATGGCTGAATTTTGGATGAGTCCTGATGAGCTCCAGCAGCTCCGGCGACAGCTCAATGGATTCCAATGAGCCCAGTCTCAACCGCCTCAGTCCCGGAAGCTCCAGCACCGTTCTTGCAGCATCATAAAGGCTGGTACCATCACCAAAATCCCTGCCATAGGCACCGAGATGTATTCCTGTCAGAACGATTTCCTTGAACCCATTGTCCAAAAGTTTTTTGGCTTCCGCCCGTATGCTCTCCAGTCTCCTGGAGCGAATAGGCCCCCTGGTGTAAGGAATGATACAGTAGCTGCAAAAATTGGTACAGCCCTCCTGTATCTTCAGAAAGGCCCTTGTCCTGGCAGGCATTTCATAAAGGGGAATATCCTCAAACTCCCGTGCCTTCATGACATCCTCTACCCGGTCAATGATGCCATCCTCAGCCATAGCCTGCTGTACATATTCCACTATGTTTTTTCTGCCCTTTGTACCGATAACAACACGCACACCGTCTATAGCCTTCACCTGCTCAGGTGCCACCTGGGAATAGCATCCCGTCACCGCTATTATGGACTTGGGATTCAGGCGACGCATTCTCCGTATCAGCTGACGGGACTTTTTGTCACCAAAGCTGGTAACAGAGCAGGTATTTATGATGTATACATCGGCTGCTTCCGTGTGGGGAACTATCTCATAACCACTTTTTTTAAACAGTCCCTCCATGGTTTCAGTTTCATACTGATTGACCTTACAGCCCAAAGTTATAAATGCCACCCTTGACACTACTGCCTACCTCCCAAATCACCTTTTTCATACTGAAGTATTGTCATTGCGGAAATCGCGGCGGTTTCCGCCCTGAGAATCCTGTTCCCCAGGCTGACGGATGGTATGCCAAGTTCCTTGGCATATGCCACCTCATCAAGGGAAAAGCCGCCCTCCGGCCCGATAATAACCGCAAATTTCTTCTTTGTGCTATGGGCCAAAAGCTCCTTGATACCTATCTGTTCCTCGTTTTCATAGCACATCAGCACCTCAATGTCCTGTTCCATTATTCCCTGAAGCCATGATTTCAGGGGCGTAATCGCCATGACTTCGGGAATACATTGACGCCCGCATTGCTTGGCAGCTTCATTGGCAATTTTTTGCCATTTTTCCTGTCTGGCAACAGCTTTTTTTGCATCATAGCGAACCACACAATTATCGCTTGTCAGTGGCGCTATACCATTGATGCCCAATTCAGTAGCTTTCTGGGTGATAAGCTCCAGCTTGTCCCCCTTTGGCAGACATTGCGCTAAAATAATCTCCACGGGGGATTCGGTATTCTCCTCAATGAGCTGCACCAGCTCCAGGGTAACGCTGTCACTGGAAAATGCTGTCATTACATACTCGCCAACCTTTCCGGCATCATCGGCCACAACAATGTGATCCCCGGGCCTTGAACGCATCACATGGGACAAATGATGTGCATCTGCCCCGGTAATTACGATATTCGTTTTTAATAATTCCGATATAAATATCCTACGCATATATTAAACCCGCTTCTTAAAAGTGATGCACGCCCAGCCCTTGGCTTCTTTTCTCTTGATAACACCGTAGCCATGAGCATCCGCAGCTTTCAGCACATCATCAATCCTGTCCTGGATAATCCCACTGGTGAGCAGCACGCCATCCTCCTTCAG
>NZ_JAILFV010000045.1 GCF_024697385.1 Anaerovibrio sp. | reverse complement strand
CCATTGTTCAAATTTTTCTTCTTTAGAAGAAAAATCTTCCAATTAGCGTTTCAACGAGCTGGGAGATATGCTCGCCAGCTGTTGTAGTTTGTTTTCCCCCACCTAAAGAGGAAGGGGACATCTTAAAGCTCGTTATAAATATTTTTTTAGGGGGAGATGCTTTGATGAGTAAAGGCAGTATAATTGCAATTGTAATAGCGGTGGTTGTAATTTTTGCAGGAATAGGTACATACAATGAGATAAAGTCTGCAAGAATTGATGTTGATGCACAATATGGACAGATAGAAAATCAGATTCAGCGGCGGGCTGATTTAATTCCTAATCTTGTATCGACCGTCAAGGGATATATGCAGTATGAAGAAAAGGTTTTAACTGAAGTCACTGAAGCCAGGTCTCAGATTGCAGGGGCAAAATCACCTGAGGAAATGGCCCAGGCAGATGCTGCTCTTACCGGTGCCTTGGGGCGCCTGATTGCAGTAGCTGAAAACTATCCTGCATTAAAATCAGATGCTCATTTTACCGAGCTGATGAGAGAAATATCAGGCTCAGAGAATAGAATTGCAGTGGCAAGGCGTGATTATAATGATGCCATTAAACGCTATAATGTTATTGTCAGCACTTTCCCCGGGAATATGTTTGCAGGTATAATGGGCTATTCAAGTCTTCCACAGTTTGAGGCAGAAGAAGCGGCCCATACTGTACCGAAGGTGGCATTTTGATGGGCTGGCTGAATAAACTCTGTCTGGTAATAGCTTTATTATTCTGTTTTTGGGGGAATAGTTCAGTCAATGCAGCAACTATTCCGGACCCGCCAAAACAGGACATATATCTTGCTGATTTTTCCAATATGGTACAGGCAGAGGAAAAAAAGGAAATTTTAGAAATCGGCAAGGACCTGGATACCAGATTTGGTGCACAGCTTGTAGTTGTTACAGTTGACACCCTGGAGGATGATTCCATTGAGGATTATGCCAACAAGCTGTTCCGTTCCTGGGGTATCGGTGATAAAACAAAAAACAATGGTGTCCTTCTGCTCATAGCAAAAAATGACCGTAAATTCCGTATAGAGGTTGGTTATGGTCTGGAAGGTGCCCTTACCGACGGTTTTTGTGGTTCGGTTTTGGATGGTATGACATCATACTTCAAGGATGAGGAATATTCTGAGGGCATTATAAAAGCCTATCGCAAGCTGGCAATGAAGACTTATACAGAATATGATGCAACACCACCGGAGGGCTCAAAGGTAGTTGAGGAAGCTGAAGAGGAATATGAATGGTGGGAAGATATACTGTATGGAGGGATTTTCATAATCCTGATTCTCCTGGTGATATTTGTGGGCAGACCTCTTGCGATGTTCCTGATTGTAATGGCTTTATGTCTGCTCCTTGATTTGTTGCTTGTACTGATTTATATTGTAACACTGGGGAAATATGGAAGTATTAGTTTCGAGCATTTATCCAGCTCATTCAATGGTAGTGGATCAGGCGGTGGTTCAGGTCGCCACTCAAAAAATGATTCAGATTCCAGTTTCTTTTCCTTTGGCTCGGATGATGATTCGGACAGTGGCTTTGGTGGTGGCAGCTCCGGTGGTGGCGGTTCATCCGGAGGCTGGTAAAATAATATTGCCCCGAAGCTTATGGATGGTTTTTCCTTGTTGCAAGGAAATAGCACTATCCATAATATTCGGGGCTTTTTGTTAAAGCTTAATGATAATGTTTTTGGCATATAATATTTCAGCCATTATTGTATACACAATAAGCCAGCCAACGGTGTATAACAGAGTGGTAAAATAAGGGTTTGACGGGTCGAAGCAGTATGTGTGATACAGCCATGTGTACAGGGGCTCCTGATTGAATGTTAGGGTGCATAGTGTTATGACAACAATCTCACTTATCACATAAATAAGGATTGGATTGCGACCTATGGCCTGCCATGGATGGTAAATCAGATGGAATATAGGTTTTTCTACTGCTATTTCCAATATGGATAATAGTATCAGATCAATTCCGGCATTGACTAAAACATATGGTGCAGTCCATAGGGGCTTGCTGATAATTTCCACATTGCTCCAGCACCATCCGATTACAATGCAGGAAGTACCATATATAAAAAGCTTTTTTGCTGTTGATGTCCCTGAAAAAATAATGCGGGTGTGTTCCTTCAGCAATATTCCTGTTATTAATCCTAAAAGAGCAGATGCTGTGGCATTTATTGTGCCATATATTCCTTCAGGGTCCCAAAGGCCATGGTCATAGGTATGATTGCTTCCCAAAAAGCTTTGGTCGATTGCAATGCTGATATTATTCAGTTCATTATAGGACATTTCAGGGTTATACCAGTGGTATCCTGTTGTGGAAAGAAGCATCAAAATTGTTGCCAACATCCCCAGGGAATATTTTCCTGAGGACAATCGGAAGATAAATGCTGATATAAAATAGACCAGCGCTATACGCTGCAGTACACCCAGGGGCCTGAAGTTGGCCTTTATTTCCTTTAGGCAGTCCAACAGGGAATAATCCGTGGTAGCAATAACATTTACAAAGAATGACAGATGATTAAGTATCGTTCCTATTATTAACAATATCAGAGTGCGTTGCAAAACCTTTGATAACCAATTCTGTTTTGTATTAAGTCCTGATAAGGACATGGATATTCCCATTATAAAGATAAATCCCGGAAAAGCCATGTCAATAATGTGGATGCCTTCCCAGGTACAGTGTAAAAACTGTGTATAGGTAAAGCCTGAATCTGGCGACAGGTTGCCAAGGAGCATTATGGATATAATGATTCCCCGCAATATGTCTACAGAGATAAATCGTTTGTGTGTCATTGTTTTCCTCTCTTTACTTTGTACAGATCATATATTTAAAGATGAAATGACTTTCGCTTC
>NZ_JAILFV010000019.1 GCF_024697385.1 Anaerovibrio sp. | reverse complement strand
CAAGGAATTTTCGGAGCTGATGCTGGAAACAGATAGGCTGCTTAGAAAATTTGCCAAGGCGGGTGATGGGGCAAAGACGGTGTATTTGACAGCATCTGGGACTGCAGCCATGGAAGCGGCGGTGATGAACTGCTTTACGGAAAAGGACAGATTGCTGGTTATTAATGGCGGTTCCTTTGGCCAGCGCTTTGTTGATATCTGCCAGGTGCACCAGATTCCTCATGATGTTGTCAAGCTGGAATATGGTGAGGTATTGACTGCTGACGAGCTGGTGCAGTATCAGGATAAGGAATATAATGGTCTGCTGGTGAATATTGACGAAACTTCTACTGGGCAGCTTTATGATATCAGGCTGTTATCTGATTTTTGCAGGCGCAAAGGGATGTATCTCATAGTTGATGCCATAAGCTCTTTTTTATGTGACGAATTTGATATGGCAGGTAATGATATAGATGTGATGATTGCCAGCTCTCAAAAGGGAGCATGTATTTCTCCGGGATTATCCATGGTCATTCTCAGTCAGCGTATTATCCGGGAGCGGGTGATGCGCAACAATATCAGGTCATTATATTTTAATTTTAATGATTATTTTAGGAATTTTGAACGGGGGCAGACTCCGTACACACCTGCTGTTGGTATATGTATAGAGCTTTCGACTTCCCTTCATATGATTGAAAAAATTGGGCTGGAAAACCATCTGCAGCGTATCGCTGATGTGGCAGCAGATTTTAGGGAGAAAATAAAGGCGTTGCCTGTATCGTTACCGGAATTTCCCTTGTCTAATGCCATTACACCTATTGTGTTCAAGGAACCTATAGCTTATAAGGTGTTTGAGATTTTAAAGGATAAATACAATATATTTGTAAATCCAACAGGGGGAGAGATGGCGGATTATTCCTTGCGAATAGCTCATATTGGTCAAACATCCTTAAAAGATAATGATATGTTGATAGAAAAAATAAAAGCAGTTGTAGATGGGCTGTCATTGAAGTAAAAGAAGCTAATTTCTACATAAGAAGATGAATTATTAAAGTAATTCATCTTTTTGTTTATGTATTTTAAATATTGTTATCGAAAAAATATTAACTAACCCTTTAGAAAAAGGGATAAATATACGATTAATAAAATGAACGGAATTTTTTACCGTTTTGAATTAGTATTTAATCAATGGATTTATTTTTGTTGTTAAGTTGGTGTTTGTATGACAAAAGTGGATCTTTATTTTAATATTATTGGAAAAAGTGTATGGAGTTGTCGGGTGGTGAGATGTGATGCTTGTTACTAATAGTGCCCAGGCGGGTTTTATCCTGGGGACATTAAATAAAAATATAAATAAAAAATCAAAAGCCTCCAGCCAACTTGCACTTGGGGAAAAAATTCGTCATGCCGGGGATGATGCCTCAGGGTATGCTATATCGGAAAAAATGAGGGTTCGTATCCGTTCCCTGAATCAGGCTGATGCCAATGTGCAAAATGGGGCCTCAATGCTTCGTGTGGCTGAGGGAGCTATACAGAGCCAGATTAATCTCCTGCGTACTGTCAAGGAGCGGGTAATTAATGCCCATAATGATACAAATACTGATACTGACCGGATGATTATTCAGAAGGAAATTTCCCAGTATTACAGCGAGATAAATGATATTGCTGCTGAGACTACCTTTAATGGCAAGCAGCTTTTGCTGGGCAATAAGGTGAGTGAATCGGTCAAAGGCTGGTATAGGCTTGATCATGCGGAAAAGCTCGAGGGAAGTGATACCCTGGGGCTTATTTCGGGTACCATTGAAACCTTGGACGGGCAGGAGGGACCATTTAAAACATTTGGGGCTGCAACGGATGATGTGGCTTTTGATGGGTACAATATAAAGACATTAAGCACAGAGTCCATGTCAGGCGGTTCAGACGATGTATCTAATGTTATTTCAATTAGGTTTAGCGCATATACTAGTGATTCGGATTTAGAAAATAGAGCTTTTAAAATATTGTATCCATCCGGAGAGGAAATTTTTGTGTTTGCACATGGTACCAGTCATAGCTATCGTGGCGACAATGTTCATATTGTAGATTTGGATAGTGATTCTGCCTTGGAAAGAATTATAAAAAAAATGAATCAAGAAATCAGCAATTTATTACAGCTTGATTATAGTTCATCTTCCAGTTTTATGAAGTTGACATTAACTACCCGTATGGCTGGTGCAATTACCAATGATACTTCTTTGTATAATATTGAGGGGACTACCTTGGCTGGTGGTGATGGTTATACTGCGGCATCTTCATTGACAGATTTGCCAACCTCTAGAGTTGAGATTACAAATTCCCAGTCTGGTAAGGATGGAGCCACGGCAGGCTGGACCTGGGATTTATCTGGCTATGATACAGCTGAAAGCTTTATCGCTCAGTATGTGGGACAGGCAATATATCATAGTGGCAATTCCCAATATTATGAATTTATAGATAGCAGTACATCACCTACTACGGACAGTATTACCAAAATTAATGGCTCTACTGTCATAGATCTGAACAGCCTTCGCAGTTCCGTAAGCTCTGGAAAGAGTGTTGCAGAGGCTATGACCAGTCTGTTATCATCAAAGATGGGATCTTCTTTGGTCAGCTCGGTTACTGACAGCTCCGGGAATGTTACCGGAGTAAAGCTTAATGCAACTGTTCGTGGTACTGAAGGAAATAGTCAGACGATTTCCTTCAAACAGGGTGATCTCCGGGATTATACCGTAGATTTTCAGTCTCTATTAAGTGGGGTAAGTGGTGCAGATATTCCGGGTAAGCTTGATGGTCAGGGATTCAGATTCTATGATGCCACTGATAAAAACAAATGGGT
>NZ_JAILFV010000018.1 GCF_024697385.1 Anaerovibrio sp. | reverse complement strand
TCCCCCGTCACCCGTGCTTTTGTTCTTGCCTTCCCCTCTGGGGAAGGTGCCGAACTACGCGAGGCAGATGAGGTCTCCCATACATACATAAATAGCCCTGCCTCTGGCCCCCAAACCCATTGCATCACCCCAAGGCAGGGCAGATCTGCGCGCCGCCGCTGGAGACAATCTGCACGCCGCCGTACATGGTGGTCACGGTGCCACTGGCCGTTCCTCCGGCGCTGGCAGAGACCGTCTGCGTGCCGCCGTCCATGGTTTCCACGGTGTCGATGGCCGTTTCTCCGTCGCTGGCAGTGACCGTCTGCTTGTCGCTGGAAACCATGGTGCCGCCGTTTTCCGTCCAAGAGCTGGTTTCACCATTCGTTACCGTTTGCTCCGCGGCGTAGGCCCGGGCACAGCAGGCCCCCTATATTGCCTCGGCATAATTATGATTCTGGGCTTCCTTATTGACATTCTGCGCTAATTCCACATAGGGCAGAGCAACAGGAGCTATAGAGTTCAGCATATTGACCAGGGACACTGCCACCGCCAGTTTTTTCTCCATGTTTTTCCTTATCGATTTTTTCATAAAACAAACACCTCTAAAGACTGATCAAAACAATATGTTCCTTTTTAAAAATATATAAATAAAACAATTAATTCAATAAAAAATCAAAAAGTGATGAATAATACCAAAAAGTGGTCAATTTATTCATAAAAATTTGGACTAATAATGTAGGAATTTTTAATTATTCATAACACAAAAAAGAGCCGTAAAAAATTACGACTCTTTGCATATAACCAAAAGATATTGTATATCAAGATTCTTCCACCAGCTTGCCGGTTATGTGTTCAGGTACCAAAGCAAGACACTGTACACGGTTTATGGCCTTTGCCAATTCCTGCCTCAGATAATTTTCATCATCTGTAAACTTTTTAACTAAATGGGTGCATATTTCAACAATCTTTTCATCATCAGTAACAAATTCCATCTTACCAAAAACTACCACACTTTTGATATGAAGTATCCACTCTCCCGGATTGCTGTATCCGTTATCCATAATGCAATAGCTTGCCTTGGCATTTCTTCTGATAGAATCAATCTTGTGTCCCTCCCTGGCACCGTGAAAATAAATCTTCCCATCCTCTTCACAATACCAGTGGTCCACAGGAACACCATAGGGATAACCATCATCCCCCAAAAGTGATAATACTCCACGCTTACTGCTCTTTAACAGCTCACGGCACTCCTCATCACTTATCTGTTGTTTAAACCGTCTCATCCTTCTGAACAAGTTAATCACCCTATCAATAAAATAAAATACATTGATCATTTGAACAACGAATGTATACCTATCAATACAAGAATTATTCCTCCCAGCACCTCTGATCCCGATTTAAAACGCATGCCAAAGATATTACCGAGTTTTACTCCGGCGACAGAAATAAAAAAAGTAATCACAGCTATAATAACTATTGCAGCCAGTGTATTGGACAACTTTTCAGCAGCTATGATTTCCACCGGAACAGCCACAAAGGTTATTCCCACTGCCAATGCATCTATACTGGTGGCAACAGCCATGATAAACATGGTCTTAAAGCCAAAGCCTGCTATAGTTCCCTCATCATCCTGGAAAGCTTCCCTGATCATATTCACGCCAATCAGCGCCAGTATGACAAAGGCCACCCACGGTGCTACTACACTTATCAAAGCCTCAAATCCTGATCCTATAAGATAGCCTATCCCGGGCATTATACCCTGAAAGACACCAAACCAAATCCCGCAAATCAGTCCCTCACGAAGGGTTATATTTTCCCCGGCCAGGCCTTTACAGATTGAGACCGCAAAGGCATCCATTGACAAGGCAACAGCCAAAAGGAGTAATTCAATTATTCCCATCAGTAACTTTCTCCTAAAAAGGTAACTCGGAGGAAGATGTCCCCTACCTCCGAGTTAGATATTAATATAATTTTGCTCCTGCCGGAATATTATCAGAAACCATGAGAAGGTTCAGCTTTTCCTCACCTTCGTACTCACATACAGCACTCAGGACCATACCACAGGACTCGATTCCCATCATCGCCCTTGGTGGCAGATTGACAATGGCAATCAATGTCCTGCCAACAAGCTCTTCAGGCTCATAATAGGCGTGAATGCCACTGAGTATAATACGATCATTTCCAGTACCATCATCCAAGGTAAACTTCAGAAGTTTCTTTGATTTCTTCACTGCCTCACAGGCTTTGACCTTAACAGCCCTGAAATCAGATTTGGAGAATGTCTCAAAATCAACACAATCCTCAAACAAAGGTTCAACCTTAACCTTGGAAAAATCTATCTTTTCCTCAGCGGAATTATCTATAATTTTCTTCCCTTCACCGGCCAACGGCTTCATAGTAGGGAATAACAGGACATCACGAATAGATGCACTGTCAGTGAGGAACATTACAAGACGGTCTACTCCAATGCCCAGACCACCTGTTGGTGGAAGACCATATTCCAATGCCGTGATAAAATCACGGTCCATCATATGTGCTTCATCATCACCATCTTCACGGGCTTTTAACTGGTCCAGGAATCTCCCCTCCTGGTCGATTGGATCATTAAGCTCAGTAAATCCATTAGCCAACTCACGACCATATACAAAGCATTCAAATCTGTCAGTGATTCTTGGATCATCCGGATTGCGCTTGGCAAGCGGAGAAATCTCTGTAGGATGACCAGTAATGAATGTAGGCTGAATCAAGGTTTCCTCAACCTTTTCCTCAAAGGCAGCATTCAATATGCCACCTATTCCAAATCGCTGTTCGTAAGGAACTCCTATTTCATCAGCCATGGCACGGGCTTCTTCCACGGTCTTACAGCTCATGAAATCCTTACCGGTGGCTTCCTTGACAGCATCGTTCATACTGATGCGCTTAAAACTGGAATAATCAATGGTGGTACCCTGATAATCAACCTTCAGTCCACCACAAACAGCCATGGCAGCATCACGGACAATTCCCTCAGTAATATCCATCAAATCATTGTAATCAGCATAAGCCTGATAAATCTCAATGGAGGTAAACTCCGGATTATGCCGTACATCCATGCCCTCATTGCGGAATACACGGCCAATTTCATATACGCGCTCCATGCCACCTACAACAAGACGCTTAAGATTAAGCTCAGTGGCAATACGCAGATACATATCTATATCCAAGGTATTATGATGAGTAATAAATGGACGGGCAGCTGCTCCGCCGGCAATAGTCCCCAGCACAGGAGTTTCTACCTCGAGGAAATCACGGGTATCCAGGTAATTACGGATAGATTTTATTATATTGGTACGGGCCACAAAGGTATTCATTACCTCCGGGTTCATAATAAGATCAACATAACGCTGACGATAACGGATTTCCGTATCAGTCAGACCATGGAACTTTTCAGGCAACGGACGAAGTGACTTGGAAAGAAGGTCAAAATCATCCACCCTTATGGTAAGCTCACCGCGACGGGTACGGAAAACATGTCCCCTAACGCCAATAATATCACCAATATCAAGCAGTTTAAACTGCTTATACTTATCTTCTCCCAAAACATCCAGCTTAAAATATATCTGAATGCGGCTGCTCCTGTCCATCAGCACGGAAAAGCTGGCTTTTCCATGGCCACGAATAGCCATAAGGCGACCGGCTACAGTAACCTCTTCCTCACTTTCGGCCTCACCCTCAAGTCCGGAAAACTGTTCAATCACATCTGCAGCATGATGAGAAACCTCATAACGATGACCAAAAGGTGCAACTCCCATATCCATAAAGGCCTTCAGCTTGTCACGGCGCACCTTCATCAGTTCATTCATATCCTCCTGAACAGGAGTATTTACATTGTTATCTGTCAATTTTTCTATCCCCTAAAATCAATGTGTTATCTCAACAATCTCATAATTGATTACGTTCTCACCAACATGAACCTCAACAACATCCCCAACCGACTTGCCTATAATGGCAGAGCCAACAGGTGATTCATTGGAAATCTTGCCTTCGTCAGGATCTGCTTCGGTGGAACCTACCAGCTGATAGGACTCAGTTTCATTAAATTCAAGATCCTTCAATACAATCTTGGAGCCCATCGCTACTACATCAGCATCACCATTGACCTCAATGATTTTGGCATGACGGATGCTTTCCTCCAGCTCAGCAATTTCACCTTCAAGAAAAGCCTGTTCGTTCTTTGCATCATCATACTCGGAGTTCTCGGAAAGGTCACCCAGAGCTATGGCAGCCTTCAGACGATCAGCCACCTCAATTCTTCTGACACTTTTCAAATGATCCAATTTATCCTGCAGTTTTTTTAAGCCTGCCTCGGTAAGAAGTACACTCTTGTTTGCCATTACTAAAACTCCTTTACTCAATAAATATGAGTGCCTAATGGCACTCACAAAATATACTTTAATATTATATGGGATAAACACCATATTGTCAATTAAACCAACAATACAAAGAGGCTGTTAAATGTAGCTTTACAATTGATGTGAGACCCCCTCTATACAAAAAACGGTTTAGTCCTTAGAATTTAATTACCACAAAAAACTCTGAGAAAGGACGTCAACCGTTTTGAATAGTATATCACATTCTAATCGTTATCTTCCACATG
>NZ_JAILFV010000002.1 GCF_024697385.1 Anaerovibrio sp. | reverse complement strand
TTAGAATGCCGCCCTGTCACGGCGGAGGTCAGGGGTTCAAGTCCCCTTCGGGTCGCCATTATGCCTCGGTAGCTCAGTTGGTAGAGCAGGGGACTGAAAATCCCCGTGTCAGTGGTTCGATTCCGCTCTGAGGCACCATTTGTGCTAGTGAGTCCAAAGGGACTCTTTTTTTGTATCTTGCTTAACGGAAGGATGTTGGCATGTCACAATTTGCAGATGTTTTTTTACAGTTTATTGACACTTGGGGTTATTTTGCAGTTGCACTTTTAATGGGGTTCGAGAATGCCTGTATTCCTATTCCAAGCGAATTGATCTTGGGCTTTGCAGGTTACATGATATATATTGACAGAATGACTTTTCTCATGGCTACAACAGCAGGTATGATTGGTGGTATGCTGGGATCAGTTTTTGCTTATTATGTTGGGCATCTTGGTGGAAGGCCATTTGTTGATAAATATGGAAAATATTTCTTTGTAAAGGCCTCTCATGTGGATATCGCCCAGGAGTGGTTTGATAAGTATGGTATTAAAGCTGTTTTCTTCAGTCGCATGCTTCCGGTTGTCCGCACATTTATTTCGCTTCCTGCAGGATTTGCACATGTAAATATGAGAAAATTCTTCTTTTATACTTTTATTGGTTCTTTACCTTGGACAATATTGATTTTAGCTATTGGATATACTCTTGGTGAAGGCTGGAGAGTTATGATGGAGGTTGGGCATGAAATCAGTATTATTTTTTGTATAATACTCGTGGTGGTTGTGGCCGTACTTTATCTCAGATATAGAAGAAAAAAGAAAAATAAACTGAATTAATTTTGTATTGCAAAAACAGACCTCCATATTCCGGTGCTTTCGGAGTATGGAGGTCTTTGATATTTTATGTTTGAATCACTGTTTTAAGGTGTTGATGGCAGTTCAGTGCTGATGGCTGTATTTTTAATAATGTCATCTATTCTGTGATCGATATTCATTGCATCCTTATGAAATGCGTTGCTGATATTGAATTCTTCAGGGCTGTCAGTCTCCAGTGCTGTAATGAAATGCTCCCAGGCAGCAACAGATAACCGAGTGGATTCCTTCCGTTGAAGGGCAAGATATTGGGCTCCGTCGTTTACAGGGAACTCATTTAATTCTTCCTGTCTTTTTTCAAGTGCCGGAATTATATCCGAACGGATATAGGAAACCAATTTGCTGCGATTATTTGTTGTAAGCTTTCCATCACTGGTTTTACTCAGTTTTTTGAATCTTGTCTGTTGTGCATCCAGAATAGAGTTGTATTTTTGGGTAATATCAGATGTATCATTAATATATTTTTTGATGCCGGATTCCTGAATAGGACTTAAAAAATCTATATAGTCCCGATAATTTTGGATTTCAACAATTTTCCAGCTTCCGTCACTCTTGGCCATTACCAGATTCAAGGTATAATTTGTGTCAGTATATTTATCCCTTACAATAATTTTAACAATCGCATCATTGTTATGGCGTGTGATATTGTCCACCTTTATCAGGGTGGTATTTCGTAATTGGGAACGCTCTACGAGGTATTCATAGTCAATTCCCAGCTGTCGGCCTTTTAAAATATTATTATTGGTTGGTGCATTCCATTTCCCGGATGAGATGTAAGATAACAGCAGTTTATTTGTTTCAGTTATCAGCTGAGGTTTTATTTTCATATAAAACCTTTCAAACATCACCTTGGTTTCATTGGAAAGATGACTGTCATGGGCAAACATATCCCGTGTCAGATCATCGTATGCTTTAGCCGTAATACTGTCCAGGTTGCAGTATTCTTCGAATAATGCCTGATCATTGGTCTGGATTGCTTTCTCCAATTGATTAAGAGCATATTCAGGTGTTGAAGCATAAAAAAAATGCCACATGGCGAAGCCTAATATAATTGCGAGTGCTATGATACCTATTATTCGTTGAAGCTTGGTTTGTTTATGGCCTCGTTTCAACATTTCCTGCCAGTTGATATCGTTCATTTTATGATGTTCCTCTCTATCGGGGTATAACAAGATGCAAGAAAATATAATCCCACTAATTCAAAGGAATTAGTCAATGATGTAAAAAATCATCGGAATTTCTTCATGGAATCTTGGCACCTGTTAACATCGGATAAATTATTATATAATATATAGTGTATCTGCCGTTTATCAGTCAGAAAAATATTTAAAAAGTGAGTTTTGAACACTACAGGTTACATTATACTATAAATTCGCGTCATAAAAAATTTAAAAATTTTTTTTATATTTAATTTAATCTAAAAATAATCGATAATATAATTAAGAGGAAGTATGTCTTTTTTTGACACGGATGTTATATGTTTTATAAACAGGGAGGTAATACTATGGCGACGATAAGTTCTTATGCCCAACAATTATCTATTCTGAATATAATGAATAGTAAGTATGCTGCGGCTGCCAAAAGTCTTAATCAGGTTGCTACAGGCAATAAAATTAATTCCCCTAAAGACGATGCTTCAGGGTATGCTATTGGAAAGAGGATGAGTGTTGAAATCGGTTCTCTGGAACAGACACTGTCCAATGTTCAGACGGGGAATAGTATGCTTAATGTAGCCAATGGTGCAATGTCCAGTACTTTGGATATATTGCAGACACTCAAGGAAAAAGCTATTGCTGCTGCCAATGATACGGCAAAGGATAGCGATAGAGCTGCGATTCAGCAGGAACTCAATCAGTATATTGATCAGATCAATGATAATGCTTTGGTTACTTATAATGGGAAGTATCTGTTGAATGGTACCAACAGCACTGCTACTGAGGCCACAAACCAGGCGTATACTAACAGAAGCCTTGGACTGGATACTACCGGAGCAACCAAGCTCACAGATCTTACCCGTAGGCAGGGAGATAATCTTAATATTGATGCTACAGATACAGTGAATATATCCTTTGTAAAGGATGGCAAGACTTATTCTACTTCCTTTGCTGCCGGGGAGGCTACATTGGCTGATATATTTAATAAGGCAAATGAAGCCGGTGCCGGTACAGTTTTTGATACCTCATCCATGGATACAGCCACCTCCTTAATAGGCCAGGATACAACTGGTAAGGAGCTTCATACGGTTGACGAAAAGAATGCAATCACTGTTAAGACAGCAGAATCAGGCAAAGCTGGTTCGATAGCCGGGTTCACCATTTCCATAACAGATTCTTCAGGGAATGAAAAAAAATCTGTAGACAGTGTACTGGATGATTTTACTGAATCCATAGTTGGTGCAGATAAGAGAGAGGATAATTCCTTAGTATTGCATACAGGTACGCATGCCAGTCAAAACATGCATGTCGGACTTGGTGATATGAGCGCAAGAGCCTTGGGCCTTCAGGGTTCTGATGGCTCATATCTCAGTGTTTCCACCCAGGAGCATGCCAATGCGGCCATTAATGTTATAGATAATGCAATAGAAAGATTGCTGTCACAGCAGACTACCGTGGGGGCAATGCAATCAAGGTTGTCGTACACCCAGAGCAATATCACTACCCAACAGGAAAATGTAACTTCTGCCATGACCACAATTATTGGTGCAGATATGGCCAAAGCCATTACTGAATATACAAGTAATAACATCCAGATGCAGGCTGCTCAGGCAATGTTGGCACAGGCAAACAGTAATTCAGGCTGGTTCCTGAATCTGTTACGGTAATTGTCAGTACTTTTAAGGGTAAACAGAACTATTTTGTTTTGCTTACCCTTTTTTGTTGCATTATTGTTTTTTTAAAGGAAAAAAGGTTTTTTTATAGAATTTAATAATATAGGTTATAGTATTTATTGAAGTAAAATCTTGATAATGGAAGAAAGAGGCTCTTTGGCAATGAAAGCACCATTAACCAGCTTACAAAAACAAAAACAGAGATACCTGCGCTTATTGGCCGAAAAATATCCGACCAAAGAAGCGGTTTATTCCAAATTAATTCATTTGCAGGCCAGTTTGAGTCTGCCAAAAGGCGTTGAACATTTTTTAAGTGACCTTCACGGTGAATATGAACTTTTTTATCATATATTCAATAACTGTTCAGGAGTTATCAAGGAGAAGGTTGACTATGTATTTGGTGCACGCCTGACAGATGATGAAAAAGCGGAATTTTGCACCCTGATTTATTATCCAAAGGATAAAATAGAGCAGATTAAATCTGAACGGGGAAATACTCCTGAATGGTATAGGGAAAATCTGGCCAGATTATTGGAAGTTACCAAATTAATGTCATATAAATATCCTTTGGCCAAGGTTAGAAGCTTTATTCCCCAGAGCTACCGAACAGTTATTACAGAGCTTATGAATACACATCCTGAGGCAGACCATGCCCAGTTTATCTATCATAAGAGATTGCTGAACATGATTGTTCAGATAGATGGAGCAACTGATTTTATTATTGCATTAACGATGCTGATTAAGCGTTTGGCAGTTGACCATATGCATATAGTGGGTGATTTCTTTGACAGGGGAAATCGTCCCGATGCCATTATGGAAATGGTAATGAATTATCATTCCATTGACATTCAATGGGGAAATCATGATGTAATGTGGATGGGCGCAGCCTGTGGAAGCGATGTTTGTATAGCTGGTGTAGTAAGGAACAGTCTTCGTTATAATAATACCGATGTACTGGAAAAAGGTTATGCCATAAGCCTGAGGCCTTTATCCCTGTTTGCCCACAGAATATATCCGGATGAGAGTCCTTTGAAGGCATCTGAAAAGGCCATGTCGATGATTATGTTCAAACTGGAGGGACAGCTTATTAAGCGCAATCCTGATTTCCAGATGGATAACCGGTTAATGCTGGAGCATGTGGACTATAATTCCTCCTGTTTTAAGTTAAACGGCAAGAAATATGCTCTGACAAGTGCATATTTTCCTACGATAGATCCTAAAAATCCTTATGAGCTGACTGAGGAAGAACAAACTATCATGACCCATCTGAAGTCATTCTTCACTGAAAGTGAAAACTTGAGACGGCATGTTGATTTCCTGTATAAGCACGGCAGTGTGTATACATGCTTTAATGGCAATCTTCTTTTTCATGGTTGTGTACCTTTGAATGAGGATGGTTCCTTTGCAGAAATTACATTTGACGGAAAGACCTATAAAGGCCGGGCATATCTGGATTTTGTTGATCAGTTGGCCAGAAAGGCACAGTCCGGCAAGGATCAGAGGGCACTGGATTTTATGTGGTTTTTGTGGAGTGGCAGAATGTCACCAATATCCGGAAGGGAATTCAGGACCTTTGAAAGGATGTTCCTGGAGGACGAAGAGACCTGGAAGGAGCCGGCTGATCCATATTATAAGCTGATTAATCGTGAAGAGGTCTGCGAGCATATTCTGGAAGAGTTTGGTCTTGCTCCTGAGGAGGGCCACATAATAAATGGGCATGTTCCTGTAAAGGTTAAAAAGGGTGAAACTCCTGTTAAAGCCAATGGCAAGGCCATAGTAATTGATGGCGGATTCTGCAGGGCATATCATAATAAAACTGGTATTTCGGGATATACGCTTATATCAAATTCCCGTGGCCTGAGACTTTTGGAGCATCAGACTGTAGCTGATGTTAAGGAAGCCTTGAAGAACAATAAGGATATAGAATCGGTTTCTGAAACAATTGAATTACAGTCCAAAAATACCAGTGTGGGAGATACAGATGAAGGTAAGATTATTCAGGAAGAAATAACAGATCTGTATAATTTGCTCACGGCTTATCAAAATGGGGTATTAAAGCCACAGGACTGAGCTTTTGTAAGTTAATATATACTCTTTTAATGATTTGTTGGTAAAAAAATATAGCAGATTATTTTTAGTGTATATGTTATAATTTATAACATATAATAAAAAATTTTAACTATGTAGACTTAATTTTAAGTGTTATTAGTTAAGGAGGGCTATACATGAATAAAAGTTTAAAAACTATGTTTGTAGTCAGCATAGTTGCGGTAACAGTCATATTGCTGGGGATTTTGACTGTGGTTAACACCAGTAATGTATCCAGTAGTATGGAGTCCGGAGTCAAAAGCACCTTGCAGGAGAGAGCTGCATTTGATGCTGATGTTGTTGACAAACGCATGACAAATGTTGCCGGCAAGACGGAGTCCTTGGGACGGCTGCTGTCATCAATGGCAAATTATGATATCGAGCTTACATATTCTTATATGAGAAATTTTGTGGCTTCGGATCCGATTATTTTTGGTAGTGGACTTTGGTTTGCACCTAATGCGTATCCAGGTGGCGAAAAATGGTTTGGTCCATATATTTTCAAGGGGGATAATGGTTCTCTTGACCTGACTATGGATTACAGTAATGAAGCATATAATTATCCGCAGTTTGCGTGGTATGTAGCAAGTATCAAGGGTGCTGATAAGGTTTTCTGGGATGAACCGGCATATGACCCTGTAACAGATACTTCAATGATGACCAGCTCATTCCCAATTAAGCATGGTGGTGCCACTGTAGGTGTTATCACTGTAGATATTGGCTTAAAAGAGCTGGAGGATTATGTAAGGGACATAAAGATTGGCGATAATGGATTTGCATTTATAGTTACTCAGTCAGGTCTTATGGTTGCATATAAGGATGCTGATCTTAACATGAAGGATAAGATTCAGGAAAGTTCTAATCCTGATATGGCAACTATCGGTAGGCAGATTATGGAGGTAACTCCGGAAAGTGCAGTCAGGGATTGTGAAAGTACGGCTTTTGGCGAAGATTCATATATTTCTGTTGCACCAATTGGCAATACCGGCATGAGACTGGTAGCAGTTGCACCTAAATCTGATTATAGTGGCGCAATTACCCGGGCTATGCTGATAAGCGTTATAATTTCCGTAATAGTAATCATTCTGTTGTGTGTAACTATGCTGGTAATTTTCAACAAGCGTATTGATGCACCAATTCGTAAATTAATGGCTGCTGCCCATGAAATGGCACAGGGCAATCTGAATGTCGATCTTTCTATTGACCATGAGGATGAGATGGGCAAGCTGTCCAACAGTCTGGCAGATATGGCCAAGTCAATCCGGGGGATTATAGTCGAAGTTGATAATATGGCACAGCAGGTTTCTGCTGCCAGTGAAGAGTTGTTTGCTACCTCTGATCAATCGGCTAAGAGCCTTGATAGTATAGTATCTTCTGTGAATGAGGTGTCCGATGGCTCCAAGATGCAGGAAGATGCTGTTTTGTCATCAGTAGATAAGATTAATCACATTGGTGAATCCATTAATGATGTTAATCTGGTAGTTGAAGGTACACAACAGGCTACGGATCAGAGTATAAAAGCCATGCAGGATAATAAAGCATCTATGGATCAGGCTACTCAGCAGATGCACATTATCAGACAGCGTATTTCCGAGGCCCAGGAAGCAATTGTTAAGCTGGGTGAACATTCACAGGAAATCAGGCAGATTGTAGATACAATTTCCGGTATTGCCGGACAGACGAATCTGTTGGCATTGAACGCAGCTATAGAGGCTGCCCGTGCAGGTGAACAGGGCAGAGGATTTGCGGTAGTTGCTGAAGAGGTCCGTAAATTGGCAGAGCAGTCCCAGGAGGCGGCTGAGAATGTAGCTCAGTTAATCAATACCTCAGGTGTATTTACCGATAAGGCCGTAGCAGGCATGACCAGCAGCAGTGAAGAGGTTGCCAAGGGAACTGAGGCTATAGATAAGACCAGCCACCTGTTCGAAGATTTGGTAAATCACATTCAGAAGGTTTCCGATGGTATGGTCGGCGTTTCCAGGCATATGCGGGAAATTTCACAAGGAAATGATGATGTGCTCAGGTCCTCTGAAGATTTGAAGGATATTGCTGCCAAAAACAATCATGAGACTGAGATTATCTCTGATTCCATCAAGGGACAGCAAAGCTCCCAGGTTGATGTTACTGCAGCTTCACAGAATCTGGCCGAATTGGCACAGGATTTGCAGAAGCTCATTTCACAGTTCAAATTGTAATATCCAGTGATACAGTTAGCCTTCCATTAAATACGGTGGCGTTATAGGCTCTCTTCCTGGGGGATTTTGCTCCAGGGGGAGAGCTTTTATTTTTACGTTATGGATATTTTTGGCTAATGATAAAGGGGAGAGCATAAGCTCCCCCCTCTTTTTTAGGTGATATTTGATAATTTACATGCTCTTGGAAACAGCGTCCCAACCAACCTGTAATGCCTTCATATTTTGTTCAACAGTATGTGGTGGTACGCGATTGGCTACAGCTTTTTTGATGGCATCCAAACTTACAATGTCTGTTACCTTGACCAGTGCTCCCAAGGCAACTATATTGGCAAAAAGAGCTTTTCCAATATCTTCTACTGCTAGTTTTGTAATTGGAATTTTGATAATATTTGGGAATTTTGGTGGTTCAGGAACCAAATCCGTGTCAAGAATCAATATGCCATCAGAATTCAGATCTGTGTAATATTTGTCAGCAGCCTTTTGAGTCATTGCTAACACGACATCAGGTGTCTCCACATGAGGATGATATATCGGCTGATCATCAATGATGACCTCGGATTTAGAAGCGCCACCCCGCGCTTCCGGCCCGTAGGATTGTGACTGTACAGCCTCCATACCTTCCGCAACTGCTGCTTCCGCAAAAATAATAGCAGCAGTGATTACCCCCTGTCCGCCGGAGCCGGACAATCTAAGCTGTTTTCTCATTTGTCAGCACCTCCTGCCAATTGGATAACCTCATCATATGCAGAGGCATAATCCGTTTCGCTTTCATTGTAGAATACCCCAATAGGGAATTTTTCTTCGGTTTTCTTTTCAGCAGGCAGCTTGTCCCAGGCAGCTTTCATAACGGCATTATCCCGCATCCACATCATCATTTTTGCAGGATCAGCCATTTTATTTTTACGGCCATAGGAGGTCGGACACTGACAAATGGCCTCAATGAATGAGAAGCCCTTGTTGTCGATACCACCAGCAATCATGTCTGTCAGGTGCTGGACATGATAAGCAGTAGAGCGTGATACATAAGTAGCACCAGCAGCTTCGGCCAGACGGCAGGCATCAAAGTTCCTGTCAATGGCACCATAAGGTGCTGTGGTGGCTTTTTTGTGCGTTGGTGTCATAGGGGAGGCCTGACCGCCTGTCATTCCATAAATGCTGTTATTGAAAAGTATAACAGTCAAATCTACATTGCGGCGGCAACCATGAATAAAGTGATTGCCCCCGATGGCAGTGCAATCGCCGTCTCCTGTGATAACAATGACATTGAGTTCCGGGTTGGCCAGTTTTATTCCTGTAGCGAATGGAATTGCACGACCATGGGCCGTATGCAGGGTATCAAAATCCATATATCCGGATGCTCTGGAGGAGCATCCGATTCCGGATACGATAATGGTTTTATCCTGATCAAGGCCCTTTTTTTCAATGGCCTGAACAATAGCTTTCATTACAATACCGTTGCCACAGCCTGGACACCAGAGGTGTGGCAGGCGATTCTGGCGAAAATATTTTTCAAAAGATCTTTCCATTATGCCTTACCTCCTGTAACAAGCTCATTTATAGCGGATTCTATTTCTGATGGCTCGAATATAGTCATATCATATTTAGCACAAAGCTCCACAGGGCAGCGTCCTGCTACAACGCGTTCCACTTCACCAATAAGCTGACCATAATTCAGTTCAGTAACTAAAATGCCCTTTACTTTATCTGCAATTTTATTGATGGCTGCATCGGCAAATGGCCATATGGTAATTAAGCGGAGCATACCGACTTTTATACCATTTTTGCGGGCATTGGCAACTGCCTCATAGGCTGTACGGGCAGTACCACCAAAGGCTATTACGGCATATTCTGCATCATCCATGAAATACTCTTCAACATGAGTGATTTCGTCCCGTGCAATTTCTATTTTTTTGTGCAACCGCTCGGTAACCTCACGGGTAATTTTAGGACTGCCTACTGGAAATCCGGTATCATCATGAATAAGCCCTGTTACATGAATGTGATAGCCTTCACCAAAATTGGCTACATTTGGTACCAGGTCATTTGCCGGTGTAAATGGCTGATAACCATCTTTTCGTGTGCAGTTAGGTTTTCGGCGTGGGTATATATCCAGGGATGCTTCATCAGGAAGTTCTACTTTTTCCCTAAGATGGCCGACAATTTCATCCATCAGAAGTATTACCGGGGTACGGAACCGTTCGGAATAGTTTACTGCCATAACAGCAGTATCAAAGGCTTCCCGTACGCTCCATGGGGACAAGGCAATCATTGGATGATCACCATGAGTTCCCCACCGTGCCTGCATCACATCACCCTGGGATGGGGCAGTAGGCTGGCCGGTAGACGGACCTACACGCTGTACATTGACTACGACAACAGGTATTTCGGCGGCTGCTGCATAGCCAATTAATTCCTGTTTGAGTGAAATACCAGGGCCGGATGAGGCAGTGAGTGCCTTTTTCCCGGCCAGGGATGCACCTAATACAACACCCATGCTGGCAATTTCATCCTCCATCTGGATGAATTTACCGCCAACACCTGGCAAGAGTTTTGCCATGCCTTCGGCTATTTCTGTGGAAGGCGTAATTGGATATCCGCCAAAAAAACGAACACCTGCTGCCAATGCACCTTCTACACATGCTTCATTTCCCTGCATCAACCTAGCTTTATTCATGCTTCCACCTTCTTATCTACAAAAATTGCATAATCAGGACATCTTAATTCGCACTGACCACAGCCAATGCAGGAATTTGCCTCAACAACCATTACCTTGCCCAGCTCATCTACAGCAAGGACCTTTTTGGGGCAAAAAGCAACGCAAATTCCACAGCCTTTACACCTAGGCAGCTTGATGGTAATCTCGGAATTCATTTTATCACTCTCCCATTGTCTATGAAAATGGCCGGCAAAATTTGAAATAATCATGCCGCATATCGTCACATAAAATTATACCAAATATATAACATGTAGACTAAATGTATTATGTATAATTTTTAATTTGGCATAATATTTTATATGATTAAAACAATATAGTTAATATAACAATTTATTTATAAAAAGTCAATCAATGAAGCATTTACTTTGTAACTTAATTGATGATAGAGAATAATTATTATATAATTGAGTGGGACAATAAGTATAGATGAATATATATATAGTCCGATAGTTTACAGGTAGTACGGTGCTTATGCTCCGGTAACAACCTTTGACGCAGCTGATTGTTATCCAACAGGATAAAGAATATATTTGTATAGATAGGTGATTTGTAAGTGAAAACATTAGGATTTTTAGGGCCTGCAGGTACTCATAGTGAGGCAGCGGCAATTTATTTAAATGATCAGCTGCCGGAGCAATGCCAACTGGTACCCTTTCCTAATATATATTCCGCTATTCGTGCTGTAGAGCTTGGCAAGGTAGATACCTGCCTGGTTCCTGTAGAAAATTCCATAGAAGGTTCGATTAATATAACCTTGGATATATTGGCAAATAGTGATAAGCTTAAGGTGGTATGTGAATTGATATGGGGGGTTCATAATCACCTGATGGTGAAGGATACCTCTGCCGGTGTTACCAAAATTTTATCCCATGCCCAACCCTTGGCTCAATGTCGGGATTTTTTGATGAATAATTATCCTGATGCCGAGTTGGATGCGGTAGCAAGCTCAGCAGCTGCTGCCCAGCAGGTCGCTGAAAGCCCGGACAAAAGTGGCTGGGCTGCAATATGTACCAAGCGGGCGGGGCAAATGAATGGCTTAACAGTATTGGCTGAGAACATAGAGGATCATGCCAATAATTCCACCAGATTTTATCAGTTGTCCCGTAATGATCTTACGACTGACTGGCCTAGGACAAAATCCCTCATTATATGTCAGATTGATGGCAAGGATGCAGGCCGGTTGTGTGAGGTATTGCTGGAAATGGCAACACGGGATGTTAATATGACCCGTATCGAATCCAGACCTGCCCGTACCGGACTGGGGGAATACATTTTCTTTTTTGATGTGGATGTTCCTGCCAGGACGGTTAATTTGGATGCAGCCATACAGGCTATTCGTCGAAAAAGTATATGGCTCAGAAATCCAGGGCGTTTTCCGGTAGTTTTTTCGGATAACAAGTAATAACTCGGTGTAAGATGTCCCCTTCCTCTATAGGTGGAGGGGACAAGCTTTAACAGGTGGTGAACATATTTCCCACCTCGTTGAGACACGCAGTTAGTCTCTTTAGGGGAAACGCTAATTGGAAGAGTTTTCTTTTTTAAAAGAAAAATTTGGACAATGGCGTTATAATCGTTTAAGTGCTAAAGAAGATAATTAATCAGCCGATTTCTTTTGTTAGCTGATGTGAGGGTTTTATGGTTATAATCATGCGTTCAGATGCAGATGAAAACAGTATACAAAGAGTCATGGAAGCAGTAGAAGCCAATGGCCTTTCTGCCAAGGTGATGCAGGGAGCTGCACAAAAAATAATTGGTGTTATTGGTGACAAGGAAAAAATGTGCTGTCTGGATGTTGAATCCCTGAAAGGGGTTGAAAAGACAGTCAACATATCCAAGAATTACACCTTGGTCAGCAGGGAATTTCATCCTGAATCTACTGTAATAGATGTTGATGGCATCAAGATTGGAAATGGAAATGTGGTGGTTATGGCTGGGCCCTGTGCAGTGGAATCCAAGGAACAGATTATGGCCAGCGCTGAAATAATAAAAGCCGGTGGAGCACAATTCCTCAGGGGAGGGGCATATAAGCCCAGAACATCCCCGTACTCATTTCAGGGCCTGGAGGAGCTTGGGCTGAAGTATCTGGCTGATGCAAGAGAACGAACAGGTTTGAAGATTATATCCGAGGTTACCGAAGTGGAAAATGTGAAGAAGGTAGCTGAGTATGTAGATGTGCTCCAGGTGGGAGCGAGAAATATGCAGCATTTCCGGCTATTAAAGGAGCTGGGCCGGCAGAACAAGCCGGTTTTACTCAAGAGAGGTATGTCGGCTACAATTGAGGAGTGGCTGAGTGCTGCTGAATATATAGTTAACGAGGGCAATAATAAGGTAATACTTTGTGAGCGGGGCATACGCAGTTATGAATCCTATACCAGAAACACGTTGGATTTAAGCGCAGTCGCTGCAATAAAGCATTTATCCCATTTACCAATAGTGGTGGATCCCAGCCATGGGACAGGTAAGTGGCGTATGGTAAAGCCTATGGCTTATGCTGCTGTGGCTGCAGGAGCAGATGGGATTATGATGGAAGTTCATCCGGATCCGGCTGTGGCCCTGTCTGATGGGCAGCAGTCATTAACTCCTGAACATTATGTGGAGGTGATGAAGGGGATAAAAGCATTATCTGGCTTTATGCAGGATTCGGGTCTATACATTCGTGAGCTTTGAGTTAGGATATGATTTTGAGTTAGGATAGGATAGGTTAATGGATATGGAAAATAGAAATGACAAAAAAGTAAAGTCCGGCGAACTGAATATTGACAAGGAGCATAGTATCATTGAAAGTGCTCTCCAGGATGTAATCGATTTTGTTGGTTATATTGATATTGATACACATATGCTTCATATTGTAAGATGGCTTGCGGAGCCTCAACTTGATGAAAAATCCTTCAGCATGGATTATGATCAGGGGGTAGATAAGGTCATTCAGAAGTATCTTGTGGAAGAAGACCGTATTGTTTGTGGCAAGATGTTTCAGTTGCCTAATATTATTGACACTGTGGATAAATTTGGTGAGTTTACCGGCGTTTATCGGGTAGATCTTCCCAATATGCCTCATTTACAATATAAGAAAATTTCCATGCATTATCTTGATCTTGACGAAAGGGATGTTTTGGTGGTTACCCAGCATGATTTTACCAATATAGTTCGGGAAGAGAGCCAGATGCAGGAAGCTCTCCGGGGGGCCCTTCATCATGCTGAGGAGGCCAGCCAGGCAAAATCAAAGTTTTTGTTCCACATGAGTCACGAGCTGCGGACCCCACTTAATTCAATTGTCGGTATGACAGAATTGGGAAAAGGCCGTACTCAGGAAAAGGACTATGTGGAGTATTGCTTCGACAAAATTGATGTGTCTTCCAGAATGATGCTGGATATGATAGATGATGTTTTGGATATTGCTCATATTGAAAATGATGATATTAAGCTGGCTGAGAATGTTGTACTTTTCCGCCCGTTTATTGAAGGGGTGGCTGAGAAGGCAAGAGCCAATGCATATGCGAAAAAAATCAATTTCCAGTTGAATGTGGATGAAGGAATTGCAAAGAGCTTTAACTTTGATGCAGAGCGCTTCAGTCAGGTTTTGCGCAATTTGCTGTCAAATGCTGTTAAATATACCCAGAGATTTGGCAGTGTTGAACTCAATGTGAAGCTGATAGGTGAGGAGATTGGCAGACAGTCTCTGGAATTTGAGGTCAAGGATACGGGCGTAGGCATTGATGATCACTTTAAATCCAAGGTATTTGAGGCCTTTGAACAGGAATATGATGACAGTACCAGCATATATGGTGGTGCAGGTCTTGGCTTAGCAATATGTAACCATATTGTAAAAAAGATGGGTGGCGAAATCGAGTTCGAAAGCACCAAAGGACAGGGAAGTACCTTCAGGGTTGAGGTGGACTTGGATATTGCCGTAGTGGCACAGCCTAAGGAAGATGATTTGCAGCAGGAATTGTTTATTGACAAGCGGGTACTTTTGGCGGACGATAATGCCATTAATCTTGAAATCGATAAGCAGCTTTTAACCAAAAAAGGTATGGTTGTGGATGTGGCAGAAAATGGCAGGGACGCCTTAAGCCAGTATATGTCAAATGCTCCGGGCACATATGACCTGATACTGATGGATGTGCGGATGCCTTACATGGACGGGCTCACTGCTACCTCCAAGATTCGTGCATCAGGCAAATCAGACTGCAAGACAATACCAATCCTGGCACTTACGGCCAATGCCTTTGAGGAGGATATAAGAAAATCCTTTGAATGTGGCATGAATGCACATATCACCAAGCCGGTTGATGTAAAAGCTATGTTCAGCATTATTCAGCAGGCTCTTCAGGGAAAACTTACTGTCAACAAATAAAAACAGAGGCTATGTCAGCTTGCTTTTGCAAGTTGTCATAGCCTCTTCTCTTGTGTATTTAAATTTCTTCTATCAGGGGATCTGCACCATCGTTGATACAGTCGGCGGTAATGGTGACTTTGCGATTGGCATCAGATTGAGGTATATCGAACATTATGTTCAGCATGGTATCCTCGATGATGCCCTTTAAGGAGCGTGCCCCGGTTTTTCTTTCAATTGCCTTTTGGGCAACTGCCTGTAAGGCATCTTTATCAAATTCCAGTTGGACATTATCCATTTCCATGAGTTTTTGATATTGTTTGACCGGAGCATTTTTCGGTTCGGTAAGTATGCGCAGCAAGGCATCCTCATCGAGATTTTCCAGGGTGCAGATAATAGGCAGTCTCCCGATTATTTCCGGAATGATACCAAACTTCATCAAATCTTCAGGGGTCGTCTGATGTATAAGCTCATCAAAATCAGGTTTTTCCCCCTTGCCCTCTACCTGGGCGCCAAAGCCTATATTGGCATCATTCTTGTGAATTCTTTTGGCAATTATTTTTTCAATGCCTACAAAGGCTCCACCAACTATAAACAAGATGTTTTTGGTATCGACCTTTATGGTAGGAGCTTCAGGATGCTTCCTTTGCCCTCGGGCAGTAAATTCAACCACATTACCCTCCAGCATTTTCAGTAATGCCTGTTGAACACCTTCGTGTCCCGGATCTGCTGTTATGGTATTATTTTCACCTGATTTTCTGGCAATTTTGTCGAATTCATCCAGGTATATGATGCCATGTTCACATCGACTGATATCCTTATCTGCTGCGTAATAAAGGTTGCGGACTGCTACTTCCACATCTGCACCTACAAAGCCTGCTTCTGTGAGGCTGGAGGCATCTGTTACCGCAAAAGGAATATCGAGCATCCTGGCAAGGTGGGATAGAAGTGCAGTTTTTCCACAGCCGGAAGGTCCAAGAATTATGACATTTGATTTTTCTATTTCTTCGTCACCTTCAGGATGCTTGAAGCCATATTTCATGCGCTTATAATGATTGTAGATGGCTACTGACAACACTTTTTTTGCATGGTCCTGATTGATTATATATTGATCCAGGTATTCCTTGACCAGATGAGGTTTTATGCGGGTCAGTTCATCATTGATGGCCTGTTCTGTTTCTTCATTTTGGCGGATGTTCTCATCCTGCTGATGGTCTTCTATAAGATGATATATATCCTTTATGCAGTTTGCGCATAGGGAAAAACCTGACCGTGGATCATATATTGGTACATCGTACTGTGTGTTTGCTACCACCTTGCGCTTGCAGAAACTGCAGGTAATAGTAGGTGCATTACTGTTCATAAGAGTCTACCTTTCTGTATAACGAGTAAGAACTGTCCCCTGGCCACTTAAGGTGGGGGCGTAATGGTAATAACAGGCGGTGAGTTAATATCTTCCGCCAAATTGCGACAGGAAGTCAGTCCCTTTAAGGGAACGCTGATTTGAACATTTCCCCTACGGAAAACTGTTAACAATGGCGTTATATCAAATGAGGATTATTCCCAGGGGTTCAGTAAACTTCCTGAATTTCATCGAATTTTCCCTCTGCTTTACAGTGCTTATTCTCCTTCTTCAAAGGGGAAATTCGGCAACTGTTCCCAGAGGATAAATATTTTCAAAATTTCTCTTAATATTATGGTGTATATATGACAAATTTTCAAGATTTTTTTCTGTATTAAATCTTGCAAGGGGATATAGTGTGTGTTATAATATCACAAGTTAGGCGCTAGGCGTCTGAAAAGTTGATTTTTCGGCTTTGCCCCTTATTTTGGGAAGCTAAGTCGGACCAAGTCCGCGCAGAGTGGATTTGTAATACTCCCAATTTGGGGAAAAGCGAGGTGTATAGAATGAAAGCAGGAATTCATCCGGAGTTTTATGAGGCAAAGGTTGTATGTGGTTGTGGTAATACTTTTACTACTGGCTCCACCAAGCAGGAGCTGAGAGTTGATGTATGCTCAAAATGTCATCCTTTCTTCACTGGCCGTCAGCGTGATATAGCAGCTGGTGGTCGTATTGAGAAGTTCAACAAGCGTTATGCACAGAAGTAATAACTCAAGTATTCATGAGCAGGGCAGAAATGCTCTGCTCATTTGTATATGAGGACTTTTTGGCCTCCCATTTGTCGGAGTTTATATAGAATGTAAGATTTATGAGGTAATTATGAGTGATAAAATAACTGTTGGCGGACAAGCAGTAATAGAAGGTGTGATGATGCGTGGCCCTAAAAAGGTGGCCACTGCAGTGCGTACACCGGATAAAAGAATTGAAATACAGGTCAAACCGGTAAACTCACTGGGGGATAGATTTCCAATCTTAAAAAAGCCTTTTTTCAGGGGCTGTGTTTCCCTGGGAGAATCACTGGTAATGGGAATACGCTCCCTGTCTTATTCAGCACAGATGGCTGGGGAGGAAGAGGAACAGATTTCCGATAAGGAGCTGGCAACCACCATCGTTTTTGCCTTTGTAATGGCGGCTGTCTTATTTGTAGCTATTCCAACAGGAGCAGCCAAGCTGTTTCATTTTATAACCGATGATCCTGTTTTTTTGAACCTCATGGAAGGGGTATTGCGCCTGCTTATTTTCCTGGCATATATTTTCGCTATTTCTGCCATGAAGGATATCCAGCGCGTTTTTCAATACCATGGTGCCGAACATAAAACTATCGCCTGCTTCGAGGCAGGTGAACCTCTTACAGTAGAGAATGTAAAAAAACATACCCGTCTCCATAAAAGATGCGGGACCTCCTTTTTGCTGATAGTAATGTTGGTCAGCATATTTGTCTTCGCTTTTTTGGGGTGGCCGGACCTGTGGCTGCGCATTCTCAGTCGTGTGGTCTTATTGCCGGTTGTTGCAGGTATTTCTTACGAAATTATCAGATTATCAGCCAATTCTGATAACTGTGTACTGGGATGGGCCGTAAAACCAGGCTTGTGGCTTCAGTATCTCACCACCAGAGAACCTGATGACGACATGATGGAAGTGGCAATTGAATCGGTTAAGGCAGTTTTGCCTGAGGATAAGATTCCTGAGGGTACAGGTGAATATCGCTGTGCTGATGAGCCCCAGCCGGAAACAATGCGGGCTACAGCATCTGTTACACTGTGATTTGCAGATATTAATTATGGGACTATAGAAGAAAGACTGAAGACTGTATGAATATTATGGATAAATTACAGGCGGTGGAGGACAAGTTCCTTGAGCTGGAATCCCTTATAAGTGATCCGTCTGTTTTGGAAGACATGAATAAATGGCAACATTATAATAGGGAGCATTCTTCCCTTATACCGATAGTTGATGCTTACAGGGAATACAAGAAAGTATGTCAGGGCATTGATGATAATAAGGAAATGCTCAGTGAAGGCATCGATGATGATGAATTCCGTCACATGGTAGAGGATGAACTGGCAGATTTTAAAAAACGCAAGGAAGAGTTGGATAATGAGCTGCCGATTATGTTGTTGCCAAAAGATCCCAATGATGACAAGAATGTCATAGTTGAAATCCGAGGCGGAGTAGGTGGTGAAGAGGCGGCACTTTTTGCAGGTGATCTTTTCCGTATGTACTCCCGATATGCTGAGAGTCAGGGCTGGAAGGTAAGTATCCTGGATTCCAATGCTACTGAAATAGGAGGCTTTAAGGAAGTCTCTTTTGCTGTCGAGGGATATGGCGCATATAGCAAGTTAAAATACGAAAGTGGAACCCACCGGGTGCAGCGTGTACCTGTTACAGAATCAGGCGGCCGGATCCATACATCAGCAGTTACTGTAGCTGTCCTGCCTGAGGCAGATGATGTGGAAGTCGAAATTAAGAATGAGGATATTCGCATTGATACATACCGTGCAGGTGGTGCAGGTGGCCAGTATGTCAATAAGACAGAAACGGCAATACGCATTACACATATGCCGACAGGTATTGTAGTGCAGTGTCAGGATGAAAAATCCCAGCTTAAAAACAAGGAAAAAGCAATGCGGGTACTTAGAGCCAGAGTTCTTGAGCAGGCACAGCAACAACAGACGGATTCTATAGCTGCAGACCGCAAGAGTCAGGTCGGGTCAGGCGATCGCAGTGAAAGGATAAGAACCTATAATTTCCCTCAAGGGCGTGTAACAGACCATCGTATAGGCCTGACATTACATAAATTGGATTTTGTTCTGGATGGGCAGCTGGATGAGCTCTTAAATGGGCTGATAACTGCAGATCAGGCAGAACGCATGAAAAATGTTGACTAAGAGGTAATCATGGCAGATGAGTTATGGACAATAGGCAGGCTGTTAAAATGGACAGAACAATACTTCCAAAAGGCCGGTGTTGATTCTCCCCGTTTGGATAGTGAGGTGCTTCTTTGTCATGTTTTGAAAAAGGAAAGAATTTACCTTTATGTGCACTTTGATCAGCCCTTGAGCAACGAGGAGCTGGCAGAATTCAAAAGCTATATAAAGCAGAGGGTGCAGCATAAGCCTGTGGCATATATAGTGGGGCATAAGGACTTTATGGGCCTCGATTTTATTGTTACTGAGGATACGCTGATACCAAGACCGGATACGGAAATTTTAGTGGAAACTGTTATATTCAGGCTGAAAACCGGGGCCGGGGACATAGGGGCCATAGCTGATATAGGAACCGGGTCTGGGGCTATATGCTTGTCGTTGTTGAAATATTTGTCCTCCCTGCAGGCTGTGTCCGTTGATGTATCGGCTGAGGCTATTGCAGTAGCCCGTGAAAATGCTCAGCGCATGGGTTTATCCTCAAGGATAGAGTTTTTACAGGGGGATTTGCTGGAACCGGTCAAGGACAGAAAATTTATTGCCATAGTCTCCAACCCGCCGTATATTCCTGCAGGGGATATAGTATCGCTGGATCAGGATGTGAAATCCTTTGAACCTGAGTTGGCTTTGAATGGCGGTGAAGATGGCCTTGATTTTTACAGGCGGCTGGTAGTTGATTCATTACCGTTATTGGAGGACGAGGGCTTTTTGGCAATGGAAATCGGCATAAATCAAAGTGATGCCTTGGTAGAGCTTGCAGAAAAAGCCGGTTGGGGCAGAATTGAGATAGTAAAGGATTTGGCTGGTATTAACAGGGTTGTCGTATTATGGAAACAGAAGTAGTTAGGATAGCTGATTTAAAAAAGGACATGGGGTTTATCAAACAGGCTGCCAAACTGATTCGTGATGGCAAGCTGGTGGCCATGCCCACGGAGACCGTGTATGGATTGGCTGCTGCGGGACTTAACCCCATGGCCGTCAGAGCATTGTATGAAGCCAAGGAGCGCCCCGGATATAAGGCATTTTCCCTGCAAATAAGTGATATTGCCATGGCCGGGGAAATTGCTGCAAGGGTTCCTGATATGGCCTGGAGATTATTTAAGGAATTTTGTCCCGGCCCAATAACAGTTATATTGCCAAAGAGAGATATTGTTCCTGAGATTGTTACTGGGGGAAAGTCAACAGTGGGAATCAGAATTCCTGATAATGAGATTGCTTTGGCCGTACTAAAGGCAGTGGGAGGTCCATTGGCCGTGCCAAGTGCAAATATATCAGCTCATCCCAGCCCTGTATCCGCACGGATGGTTTATGATGACATGTGTGGGCGGATACCGATGATTTTAGATGGAGGGCCATGTCAGTTGGGGGTGGAATCAACCATTGTTGATTGTACAGGAGATGTCCCATATATTGTCCGCCAGGGAGCTATCCCTGCCGCTGATATCATGAAATGTGCGTTAAGGACATAGTTGGTTATTAATAAAAAATATATGCATGACAGTAGGGTTATCTGCTAAGGGTAGTACCGGCAGGGAAGAATACTATCGGATATGCGTAAGGGAATTGGTCTGTGAAAACAGGCCGATTTTTTCATATCCATTAAAAATAAATTTATCTATGGCGTTATCTATGTTACAATACTCTAGAAAATGGTCTTAGAAAGTAGATTAAGAATAGGAGAAGGTTGGATGAAAATTTGTATAGGGTGCGATCATGGAGCACTGGAGCTAAAGCATTCTGTGTTGGAGGTATTATCAGAATATAAGGATATCCAGGTTGAAGATGCGGGAACATTCAATAAGGAGTCTGTGGATTATCCTGATATAGCCGAGAAGGTTTGTCATAAAATTAAAGATGGGCAGGCTGAACGGGGCATACTGATGTGCGGTACAGGCATAGGCATCTCCATGGCAGCCAATAAGGTTCATGGTATAAGGGCGGCACTTTGCAGTGATGTTTATTCTGCCCGTATGTCAAGGGAACATAATGATGCAAATGTTCTGGTCATGGGGGGAAGGGTCCTGGGACCCGGACCTGCAAGTGAAATTGTCAGGGCATGGCTGGATACAGAGTTTTCAAATGGTGAACGCCATAAACGCCGGATTGAAAAAATGATGGCTTTGGAAAATAAATAATTATAGCAGGAGGATTTAGTTATGAGCTTAATGGATGAACTTAAGACTGTTGACCCTGAGGTAGCGAAGGTAATAGATGATGAATTAAATCGTCAGCGCAACAAATTGGAACTTATAGCATCAGAAAATATTGTCAGCTCAGCCGTAATGGCAGCTCAGGGGAGTGTCCTTACCAATAAGTATGCTGAGGGATATCCTGGAAAGCGGTATTATGGCGGCTGTGAGTATGTAGATGTTGTAGAACAGCTGGCTATTGATCGTGCCAAGGAGCTTTTTGGGGCAGAGTATGCAAATGTACAGCCACATTCAGGAGCTCAGGCTAATATGGCAGTATTTTTTGCATTGTTGACCCCGGGTGATACTGTAATGGGGCTGAATCTCACTGACGGTGGGCATCTTACCCATGGCAGTCCGGTGAATATGTCAGGGAAATATTTTAAGATTGTCCCTTATGGTGTAAGTGCTGATACAGAACAGCTTGATTATGACCACATCAGAAAGGTAGCAGAGGAGTGCAGGCCAAAGCTGATTGTAGCAGGTGCATCAGCCTATGCAAGAGTGTTGGATTTTCCTAAACTGGCAGATATTGCCCATTCAGTTGGTGCTTATCTGATGGTAGACATAGCCCATATTGCCGGATTGGTAGTTGCAGGGCTTCACCCGTCACCTGTTCCATATGCAGATGTTGTAACCACCACTACCCATAAAACCTTGCGCGGTCCTCGTGGCGGCTTGATTTTATGCAAGGATGCAGAATTCGGCAAACAGTTCAACAAGGCTATTTTCCCTGGCATTCAGGGAGGCCCACTTATGCATGTTATTGCAGCTAAGGCTGTAGCCTTTAAGGAAGCACTGTCTCCGGAGTTCAAGGAGTATGCTCAGCAGATTTTGAAGAATGCCAAGGCTTTGGCAGAGACTCTCACTGAAAAAGGATTCAGGATTGTCTCTGGGGGAACAGACAATCACCTAATGCTGGTTGACCTGACCAATAAAAATATTACCGGTAAGATTGCTCAGAATGTATTGGATGAGGTGGGAATAACTGCCAATAAAAACACTATCCCATTTGAGAAGCTCAGCCCATTTGTTACCAGTGGCCTGAGATTGGGCTCACCTGCCCTCACTACCCGTGGATTCAAAGAGGATGATATGCGTGAGGTGGGCAATATAATAGCCCTTGTATTGGATAATCCTGAAGATGAAGGTGCTAAGAGCGAAGCGAGAAGCCGTGTAGCTGCTCTGTGCAAAAAATATCCATTGTACGAATAATACGCTGATGTAAATAATGCTATATGTTATTGCCATAGATTAGGTGTATATTTTGATATGCGTTTTATCTTTGGAAAATTGCGACAATTGCGTTATAATGTTAGTAGTTAAGAATAATGATATCTCATCAGGAGGAAAAAATGTCAGATTTAAAAGCCATTGTAGTAAATCATCCATTAATTCAGCATAAGCTGACTATCATGCGTAAAAAGGAGACCAGCTCCAAGGATTTTCGTCAGTTGCTTGAAGAGATAGCAATGCTCATGACCTATGAAGTAACCAGGGATTTTCCGCTTAAGGAAATTGATATCGAGACCCCTGTGGCAAAATGCAAGGCCAAGGTTTTGGCCGGTAAAAAAGTAGGCGTAGTTCCGATTCTCCGGGCTGGCCTGGGCCTGCTGAACGGTGTAGTAAACATGATTCCATCAGCAAGAGTAGGTCATGTAGGTATGTATAGAGATCCGGAAACATTAAAGCCTGTAGAATATTACTGCAAGCTGCCTGGAGATGTGGCTGAGCGTACCTTGATTGTTGTTGATCCGATGTTGGCTACCGGTGGATCATCTGCAGCGGCCTTGTCCTTATTAAAAGAAAAGGGCGCCAAGAATATTGTGCTTATGTGCCTGGTTGCTGCACCGGAGGGAATTAAGGTAATCAATGAGGAACATCCTGATGTGCCGGTTTATGTGGCTGCCATAGATGAGTGCCTCAACGAACACGGTTATATTGTTCCTGGGCTTGGGGATGCCGGGGACAGGATTTTTGGAACATTGTAATAGTATATTGGGCGTTATCTGCCGGCTGGTGCATACTGTGTGCCGGTCGGCAGTATTTTTTAGGGAGGGATTTTATGCAGAATTTTGAGTTTTATTGTCCGACTGATATCGTTTTTGGCAAAAATGCTGAGGCCCAGACTGCAGCAAAAGTACAGCAATACGGTGGTTCGAGGGTAATGGTGATTTATGGTGGCGGAAGTGTTGAGCGCAGTGGTCTTTTAAAGAGGATAGAAGAAAATCTCACCGCAGGAGATATTCTCTTTAAGACTTTGGGCGGGGTTCAGCCAAATCCTGTTCTGTCCTTTGCCCAGAAGGCTGTAAAGGAGGCAATCGATTTTGGTGCTGATATGGTCCTGGCAGTCGGTGGAGGAAGTGTTATTGACACAGCAAAGGCTGTGGCAGTAGGGGTGGCCAACCCTGAAGTCGATATCATGGAATATTGGGACAAGGGACGCACCTTTGATGTCTGTGCCCCAATAGGGGTAGTCCTTACAATTGCGGCTGCCGGAAGCGAGACCAGTGATTCGGCTGTACTGACCATTGATGGTACAGGCAGAAAAGGTGGTGCTCACAGTGACCTGATCAGACCTGATTTTGCGATAATGAATCCGGAACTGACATTTACCCTGCCACCATACCAGATTGCCTGTGGTGTTGCAGATATTATTATGCATACCCTGGAAAGATATATATCATATACTGAGGACAATGTATTTACTGATCTGGTGGCGGAAGCCCTGATGACAAATGTCATCAAATATGGTCGTATAGCAGTGGCACATAGGAAAAACTATCAGGCCATGAGTGAAATCATGTGGTGTGGCAGTGTTTCACACAATGGTTTTACCGGACTGGGACGGGGCAAGGAGTTTTCTGCCCACAAGTTGGGTCATGTCCTTAGTGGAGTATATGATGTTACCCATGGGGCATCCTTGGCAGTAATGTGGCCAGCCTGGGCGCGGTTCGTTTACGAGGATAACCCGGAACGGTTTGCCCAGTATGCTGAAAGGGTATGGGGTGTTAATGCCGGTACAGCAGAAGAACGCTCCAGGGCAGGTATTCGCATGACCAGGGAATTCTTTGAGCAGATTGGATTGCCTACGAACTTTAGTAAATTGGGAATCGGAGTCCTTTCAGATGCAGATATAGAAAAACTTGCTGATATCTGTACGGCTAATGATTCCAAAAAGGTTGGAGTATTCCATCCAATGAGTAAGGCGGATGTCATGGCAATATACCAAAGTGTCAATAAATGACTGTCATAGACTGTAATGAAAAGCCCGGCGTAAAATAGACGGGTTTGACATGAATCAGGGCTGGAAAACGAGATGGTTTTCCGGCCCTTTTATCATTTGGAGATGTATTTCTGACAGAAAAAATGGTATTTATTTTATTGCTGCCAAAACTTTTCTTTTCAATTTGCAAGAGAATAACATATATGGTAAACTGAAGTGTATTAATGTCAAGAAGTATGCCTATTTTAGGGGGAAATTTACATAAATGGAAAAGTTGATAATAAATGGTGGCAAGCGTTTGACTGGACGCGTAAAAATAAGTGGTGCCAAGAATGCTGTTTTGCCTATTATAGCTGCAACTCTTTTGGGACAGGATACACCGAGTCGATTGGAAGAGGTTCCTGCGCTGGATGATGTTCATACTATTACCGAGGTTTTGGTCAAGCTGGGTGTAAAGGCGGAGTTTGACGCTGACAAGAATACCCTGATGGTGGACAGTTCAAGTATTGCCAGCTGTGAGGCTCCATATGACCTGGTAAGGAAAATGAGGGCATCCTTTCTTATTATCGGCCCATTGCTGGCCCGGTATGGTAAGGCAAAAATTTCGCTGCCAGGAGGGTGTGCCATCGGTACACGCCCTATTGACCTACATTTAAAGGGCTTTGAGGCCTTGGGGGCAGAGGTCAATATCGGTCATGGATTTATTGAGGCTCATGCTCCACAGGGATTAAAGGGTGCAAGGATTTATTTGGATTTCCCAAGTGTGGGTGCTACTGAGAACATAATCATGGCAGCCTCTATGGCGGAAGGACAGACTGTCATTGAAAACCCTGCCCAGGAGCCGGAAATTATTGATTTGGCAAATTATTTGAATGTCATGGGTGCCAAAATTCGTGGTGCCGGTACCAATGTTATTAAAATTGATGGTGTTAAGAAATTAACCGGCAAGAATTATACTATTATTCCGGATCGTATCGAAGCAGGTACCTATATGGTAGCTGCTGCTATGACCAAGGGAGATGTATATATCGAAAACGCCATAAGTGAGCATCTGAAGCCTGTCATTGCAAAACTGAAGGAAGCAGGAGTCAGCATTGAAGAGCATATAGATGGCATTCGTGTCTTTTGTGATACTGTTACCAAGGCTGTGGATATCAAGACTATGCCATATCCTGGCTTCCCTACGGATATGCAGGCGCAGTTCATGGCCATGCTGACTGTTTCTGAAGGCTCGGGGATGGTGACAGAGACCGTATTTGAAAATAGATTTATGCATGTTGATGAATTAAAGCGTATGGGCGCAAATATCAAGATTGATGGAAGAACATCAGTTGTGGAAGGTGTGCCTTCATTGACAGGTTGCCAGGTAAAGGCGACTGACCTCAGGGCAGGAGCAGCTATGGTATTGGCCGGGCTGGTGGCTGATGGCGAAACCGCTATAGGGTATATACATCACATTGACAGGGGATATGATAACCTTGTTGCCAAACTGATTGGCCTGGGTGCTGATATCAGACGGGTTGATGTGTAGATAAATAAGGAGCAGTAAATGGACATAACTAAGAGAGATCTTTCCCTCATTGGCATTGTTGGGTTGGTGTTGTTTTTGCTGGGGAATTGGGCAATAGCCATTACGGACCCGGTGGAATCAAATTATACCCTTACCGCTTTGGAAATGATGCGTTCAGGGGATTATGTTTCACCTAGAATATATGGCAATTATTGGTATGACAAACCGGCGTTTTTTTATTGGGAATTGATTGTTGCCTATAAACTATTCGGTGTAAATGAATTTGCCGCCAGATTTTTCCCAAGTGTTTTTGGCGTTTTGGGATTGATGATGACATATTTATTTGCCAGAAAGCTGTATGACCGGAAAACAGGTCTCATGGCTGCCGGTATCCTGGGAACCTGCTTTGAATACTGGCTTTTATCAAAAACAGTTATCACTGATTTAACCTTGTTTGTCTTTTTTGATGCTGTATTGATTTTCTTTTATCTTGGCTATAGTACAGGAAAGCGCAGTTATTATTATCTGTGCTATTTGTTTGCCGGGCTTGCTACATTGGATAAGGGCCCTATAGGTTTATTGCTTCCTGGATTTATCCTGTTGGTATATATCTTTATCAGACGGGATTTTAAGGAAATTCTTCGTCTGAAGCTGCCTCAGGGATTGTTGCTTTATGCTCTTGTGGCAGGTAGTTGGTATTATGCCATGTATACTATCCATGGGATGGAGTTTGTAAATAATTTCCTGGGAGTACATAACTTTCTTAGGGCTACACAATCAGAGCACCCACAATGGAATGTATGGTATTATTACCTGATGATTTTTTTCTTGGGCTGTTTGCCTTGGAGCTGGACATTACCTGCAGTTATCCGAAAGTATATCAAGCTGAAAAAACGCCCGGAACTGGATATGACCGGCAGCTTTTTGCTGGTATGGGCCCTGGTGGTCAATATTTTTTATCAGTGCATGGCAACAAAGTACACGACTTATACCTTGCCTGCGCTTTTGCCTATTGCAATCCTTATTGCCAGATATCTGTACGACCGGGAGAAGCTGGTCAAGCGTACAGTAGGGGTGATGTTGGCGCTTTATGCGGTACTGACCTTTGCGGTAGCCGTACCTGCCTGCTCCAATGAAGGATATTCCTGCAAGAATGTCGCAGCCGTTTATAAGGATCGTGTCAAGGCGGATGATCTGGTGGTAAGCTATGGCGACTATAAGACATCAAATGTTTTTTATGGTGATAAATTAGTTTATCGGCTGGAGGACGCCAAAGCTATTCCTGGAATGTTACCGGATGGCAAAAGCTGGAATGCAAAAAATGTCATGCCGTTTATATCCTTTGAGGAGTTGCCTGAAGACAAGGATATTTACCTGATTTTGAATAACAGGCGTTTTGATTCCTTCGAGAAGGATTTCAATACTGCTGAATGGGAGCTGCTGGAATCATTTAAGAATGCCCGGGTATATTACCGAAAAGCCAGACAATAAGAATATTTGAGATTTAAAATACACTGGACACATAGTCCGGTGTATTTTTTTACTTACATTGTCCTAGAACAGAATAATAATCTGAAATCCATGCAGTGTAAATGTTAGTCCTCTTTCTGAGCCCCAGGAAGCAGTACACATCAACATGTCAGCAATTTGTGAAATGCGGTCATATGATCAGTGGGGATAAAGAAATTGCTTAATAGTGATATATTTTTCTTGCTTTTTCTATAAAAAAGAGTAAAATACATACATGTGTATAAATAGGTGTCATGACAGCTGATTATAGGAGGATGTAAAGTAATGATTTTGGACAGACTGGAAAAAATGCCTGTAGGCTCTTTTCACTACAAATTGCTTTTGGTGACTGGGCTAGGTTGGTTATTTGATTCAATGGATACAGGGCTTATTGCCTTTGTTTTGCCTGTGTTGGCCAAGGAATGGGGCCTTACACCAGGACAGATGGGCTGGATCGGCAGCATAGGCCTGATAGGTATGGCCCTGGGTGCTGTAATATCCGGTACCATAGCCGACAGAATAGGCCGTAAAAAAGTGTTTACAATAACAGTTCTTATGTATGCCCTGGGAACAGGGATGTGCGCATTGGCCTGGAATTATGAAACCTTGTTGTTCTTTAGATTTTTGGTAGGTTTTGGCCTGGGCGGCGAGCTGCCGGTTGCGGCTACCCTGATGTCAGAATATGCTCCTACCAGACTGCGTGGCAGATTTATAGTTCTGCTAGAGAGTTTTTGGGGCATTGGTTGGTTGGTAGCAGCATGTATAGCATATTTGCTGATTCCACAGTTTGGCTGGAAAATTGCCTTTGTCATAGGTACCTTGCCGGCGCTGTATGTATTTTTAATCAGGCTTCATATGCCGGAATCAGTTAGATATCTGATTTCCAAAAATAAGGTTGAGGAAGCAAAGGAAATTATTTTGGATTTGGAGAAAAAACTTCATATAGACAGCGTACCGTTTGATAAGGAATTAACTCCTGAGGAAAGGGGCAGTGCTGCTGTTGAAGTGGCTGGACCGAAAACCCTTTGGAGTGAAAAATACGTAAAGAGGACAATCATGCTGTGGATGGCCTGGTTTGGTATCGTGTACAGTTATTACGGGATATTCATGTGGTTGCCATCAATCGTTTTCCAGCAGGGCTTTGCCGTTGTCAAAACCTTTGAGTATGTATTGATCATGACGGTTGCTCAATTGCCTGGATATTATTGTGCGGCCTGGCTGGTAGATGTAATCGGGAGAAAAAATACACTTTCAGTTTTCTTGTTGATGAGTGGCGTAGCCAGCTACTTCTTTGGCAATGCTGCAACTTCAGAAATGCTGCTTTTCTGGGGAGCAACAATGTCCTTCTTCAATTTGGGTGCCTGGGGTGTTATTTATACCTATACGCCGGAGCTGTATCCAACATCCATGAGAGCCTTGGGAAGCGGTTGGGCAGCTGGCTTTGGCCGTATTGGTGGAATGATTGCACCAGCCCTTGTTGGTGTAATGATCTCAGGACAAATGGGTATAAATAATGTATTTATCATGTTTGCAGCGGTATTCATTGTGGTATCAGCAGTAGTGTTGACCTTGGGAACAGAAACACGACAGAAGCAACTGGAAAGCATTGGATAACGCTCAGATGGCCAATGATTAAATTTAATTAAAGCTTATTTTGTCTAAAAGGACTGGACCTGGTTCCAGTCCTTTTTATGTGGAAAATTTTCAGAATAAGCAGTATTCATAAGTCCATGGGGCAGGGGCCGGGGAGATATTGGAAATGTTAAATAAGTGAAAAGTATGTTGACAGATTTTGTGAACATGATACAATAACATATGAACAGACATTCATATGTTATTGATGAGGAGATGATCAGTTATGAAGAAAAATATTAAACTGGAAGGCTTGGATTGTGCTGTTTGCGCAGGTAAAATGGAGGATGCCATCAGCAAACTGCCGGAGGTAAAGTCTTGTCGTGTTAATTTTATGAGTCAGAGAATGCTGCTGGAAGTCGATGAGGATAAAATGGATTATGTCTTGCAGAAATCAGAGGAAATTATTCACGGGTATGAGCCGGATGTTGTAATAGGTAAATAACGAGGCTGAGATCAAATGACTATTAAGCAAAAAAATACATTAAAACGAATAATTGCCGGTATTGTGATTTTAGCTGCAAGTATTTTTTTGGGAGAGACAACCATTTATGGCATCGGACTGGCTGTGCTATCCTTCGCAGTGGTAGGCTGGGATGTGCTTTTAAAGGCAGTAAGGAACATTGGTAAAGGACAGGTTTTCGATGAATTTTTCCTTATGTCTGTTGCTTCAATAGGAGCGATGCTCATTCATGAGTATGCTGAGGGGGCAGCAGTTATGGCCTTTTATCAGCTGGGTGAATGGTTTCAGTCCTATGCTACCGGCAGGGTCAGAAATTCAATTGGTGAGCTGATTGATATAAGGCCGGATTATGCCAATGTTGTTAGGAATGAGCAGGTCATTCAGGTAGATCCATATGAGGTTGAGGTGGGAGAAGTGCTGCTGGTAAGACCAGGAGAGCGCATTCCCTTGGATGGTGAGGTCATCGATGGTAAATCCTTCGTAGATACAGCAGCACTTACCGGGGAATCCGTTCCTCGAGAGCTGGGCATCGGCGACACGGCAATAAGCGGCTGTATAAATCAGACTGCTTCCATCAGGCTCAAGGCAACGGCTACCTATGATCAGTCTACCGTAGAAAGGGTTTTGGAGCTTGTTGAAACCTCTGGAACTCAAAAGGCAAAAACGGAGAAATTTATTACCAGATTTGCCAGATATTATACTCCCATAGTAGTGGGCATTGCCATATTGGTGGCTGCATTGCCACCCTTGTTGCTGGGTGAGGCCTTTGATGTCTGGTTGTATAGGGCACTGACATTTTTGGTTATTTCCTGCCCATGTGCATTGGTGATTTCCATCCCAATGAGCTTTTTTGGCGGTATTGGTGGGGCATCCCGCAAGGGAATATTGGTCAAGGGAGGAGATTATCTGGAGCGCTTGGCTGATGTGGAAATAGTTGCCTTTGATAAAACCGGAACTATCACAGAGGGCTGCTTTGATGTCCAGGAAGTGGTCCCTGTTGGTTCAATAAGCAAGGAGGAACTCTTGTTTTATGGGGCAGCTGCTGAAATAGATTCGTTGCACCCTATTGCTGAGTCCCTGCAAAGAGCCTATGGGAAAAGTATTAATCGGGAAAGCGTGGATGATATTAGGGAAGAGGCAGGCTATGGGGTGTTAGCTACAGTCCGGGGCCACAGGATTGCGGCCGGCAATGAACCCTTGCTGACCAAAATGAATATTTCCCATGAATTGGCGTCTGTTACCGGGACAGTCGTATACATCGCGGTAGATGATATATATGCAGGCTATATCCTGATTGCTGACCGTATCAAGGCTGGTGCGGCTAATGCCATAAAGACAATCAAAAATGCCGGTATAAGGAAAACGGTAATGCTTTCCGGAGACAAGACGGATATTGCCAACAAGGTTGCAGCTGTGGTAGGAATGGATGAAGTGATGGCTGAACTGCTGCCGGCCGATAAAGTGGGTGGTGTCAACAGGCTGTTGAAGGACGTCTCCCCGGGCAAGACCCTGGCTTATGTAGGAGATGGTATAAACGATGCTCCGGTACTTGCCAGGGCTGATATTGGTGTCGCAATGGGTGGTATTGGATCAGATGCCGCTATAGAGGCCGCAGATGTTGTATTGATGACAGATGAGCTGAATAAATTGGGTACTGCTATTCAGATAGCTAGAAAGACAATGGGGATATGTTGGCAGAACATTATTGGTTCCATTGGGATCAAGGTGCTGGTCATGATAACAGGTGTCCTGGGCTATACCTCCCTTTGGGCTGCAGTGTTTGCTGATGTAGGGGTTGCAGTCCTGGCCATTCTCAATGCAATGCGGGCCTTGTATTTGCGGGAAAATACCAGTGCGGCCAACATGGATGAAAAGACGGTAATGGCGGAAACATTGTGTGATTGATACTTATTTATCAATTCATTGACAAAACAAGGATATAAAGTGTAAAATAATACTGTTGCGGATGTAGCTCAGCTGGATAGAGCATCTGCCTCCTAAGCAGGGGGTCGCGCGTTCGAATCGCGCCATTCGCACCAGATGAAAACAACCTCGAAGTCAGTGCTTGTGCTGATTTCGAGGTTTTTGTTTTCTGCGGGCAAGATCATGATTTGCACCTCTAGTATGCCAATAAGTATGCCAATAACTTTTGACAAAGTGTACACTACACACGGTATCGACAAATATATTTTCTTATGATATAGTGCCATTAACAGTCCGCTATGTAAATTAGAACGGGAAATTATGTTCCCGCGCACGGGAG
>NZ_JAILFV010000001.1 GCF_024697385.1 Anaerovibrio sp. | reverse complement strand
GATTGGAAGAATTTGCAGTTATTAATTTTATCAGCGATAGCCGATATCGACTATTCTGTATTTCCAGCCTATTTTATCCATACAAATTTCAAAAAGTCTATTGGGGGCCACAACGCGGGCAGTGGTGAGCTTTGTAGCCATCATATCTGTATAGTACCTCCATTCGCCACCGCCAAATGAAGAAAAATCCCATGACATCGTTTTGTTTGATGTGCCGTCACTTTTTACCTCCCGCGTCACAATTGTGAACCATTTGCCGGTTTGAGAGGTGCCACTTTTTATGGTATTATCTATCAAATAAACATCAGCATTCTCCTCAGGTAAATGAGCAATCCAGATTTCTCGGGCATGTGCTGTGCTGTATATGGCATTGGAATTAACAGCTATAAGGGCAAAGCTGAACAATAAAATAAATATTTTTTTCATTAAAAGGCGCCTCCTGAATTTGTATTATTACGAGGTAAAAGATATTCCCTTCCTCTATGGATGGGGGAGATAAATTATGATGTAATTTTTTAAGATTTATATTATCCTTCAGCCGCGGTGACGCCAACGCCCCAAGCCATGAAAACGGGCTCCGCGTTCACGGTTATGCCGGTTCCCCCCATAGCCAAAGTTATAATCCTCCGCGGAATCGTTTTGGGTATTCTCCTGGTATGTATTATTGTTTAATGTATTGTGCACGGCATTATCTTCGTTGGTACCACCACATTCTATACCATCCGGTCCGCTGGTATTGTTACAGTCTATTCCCGGGTCGTAAACACATTCATCGTCACTGTCGTCTATCCCTGGGCCGTAATCCTCGTCCTCTTTATTGACAGCGCCAATGACAGAGTCATCATTTTCGTAAACCTCATGATCTTCATCCCATAGCATGCTTTTCACCTCGCAAAATCTTCTCTACCAAGGATATTCAACAAATTATTATATTTTCCTTTGTATGCAGTAAAATCGGTAAGCTGGAGATGAGTCCTTCAAGGCGTGCAGGTTGTTAGCTGTATGTCGGCTGTTATTCAGTATCAGCTGCCATCAGGGGGATGAAGCCGGTCATGTAAGGCAAGCGGTGAAGATGCATCTTTCATCAGACTGGAAAAGGGGAAAAGACCTTCGATATAGAATATTAACCTTAGTTAATTGTATTTGGGCCGTTGTTGGATGTACTGTCAGTATAATGATCATAACACAGGAGGTTTGCGATATGTCATCGGAAAAGGAGAAAATGCTCAGGGGGGAATGGTTTCAGGACAATGAACCCTGGATGGTAAACCAACGGGCTTTGGCAGGTAATATCAGTACCATTTATAATCAGACAATGGTGGAGGAAAAGGAGAAAAGAAGTAAATTATTGCAGGATATTTTAGGACATATAGGGAAAAATTCATTTATTGCCAATGGTGTTCAATTCGATTATGGCTGTAATATCTATATTGGTGATGATGTATATATAAATTTTAATGTGGTATTTCTTGATGGTAATGAAATCCATATTGGCGACAGGAGCCTGATTGGTCCCGGGGTATTGTTTGCCACACCGTCCCATCCTTTGGTAGCTGATGAACGATCCAAGCATACTAATCAGTATGGGGACTACTTTCCTGAGAAAGTTGAAAAAATCATACTGGAGGAGGATGTCTGGATAGGTGGAAATGTTACTATTATGCCCGGAGTGACAATAGGCAGGGGCTCGGTAATCGGTGGAGGAAGTGTTGTGACCAAGGATATTCCTGCCAACTCCCTGGCATTGGGAAATCCATGCAGAGTGGTAAGGCAGATTACTGATGCCGATCGTATAGGTCTTTACTGATTATGTAAGAGCAAATAAAATGTGTCCTTATATGAAAATTGATTAAGTTGGTGGTATGGTATCCGGCATTATGGTATGCCGGAAGATTTATTAAATGGGGGTGTTGTTGTGGCAGAAGAAGTAATAAAGTGCGAAAAAGAGGATGGGGTTGCCCTTGTAACCCTGAACAGACCCAAGAGCCTTAATTCCATGAGTCTGGAGCTTATTAACGGTTGGATAGGAATCTTGCATCAGCTGGCACATGATCCGGAGGTTAGGGTTGTGGTGCTGACCGGTGAAGGGCGTGGGTTTTGTGCAGGAGGTGATCTGGCATCCCTGGACAAGCTGACCACCACCGAGGAACGAAGGGCATTTGTAGCTCAGGCAGGGATGATAGTAAGGCTTATTCATGGAATGTCCAAGCCGGTTATTGCCATGGTAAATGGCGTAGCAGCAGGGGCTGGCTTTAATATTGCCATAGCCTGTGACCTTTGCTATGCTGCCAAGGGGGTAAAATTTATTCAGAGCTTTGCCAATATTGGATTGGCCCCGGACTGTGGAGGATATTATTTCCTTGCCAAAACTGTAGGCTTGGCCAAGGCCAAGGAGCTGATGTTTACGGCCAGACCATTGGTGGCCGAGGCGGCTTGCTCCCTTGGATTGGTAAATGATGTATTTGCACCTGAGGAGTTGAGGGAGAAGACCATGGCTGTGTCCAGACAGGTTGCCGGTGCAGCCCCATTGGCTCTGGCCATGATGAAGAAGGAAATCAATAATTATGGTGCATCATTGGATGAGACCTTGACCTATGAATCCATGGCAATGTCCATGCTGCTTGGGACAGAGGATTTTC
>NZ_JAILFV010000099.1 GCF_024697385.1 Anaerovibrio sp. | reverse complement strand
GGCCTTGTCAGTGATTCCCTTTTTGGCACAGATTGCCAAAAAAGGAGTGAAGTATTTGGTAACACCTTGACCAAAATATCTATTAAAAATATTTCTAAAGGTAAATCCTGTAATCCCCTCCAGAGGAGCGATATATATATTCATTTCAGACTCCTTATTATTTGTTAACATCATGGTATGAAAATATATTAATAATATTATTCGAAATAAAAATTTTAATTATTTTTGTAACACTTTTTACTTTTACGCATAAAATAGACAGAAAACAAAAAACAACAGCTCAGAAGAGCCATTAAAGAAAGGATGATAAAAATGATTAACAACATGACTAACAGAATGACAATAGATGATTTGGGACAGGTAGCAGGTGGCACCCTGAAAGAATCATCCAATGACAGCAAGTTCCTCGGAGCACTTAATAGCTCCTGTGAGCGCTTTGGAACCGGAATGATTTATTGGAGCACTCAAGCCAAAAAGGAAGTTATCGGTGCCTGGGAAAAATGTGGTGTAAGAGTTATTCTTTCCGACCGCAACCCTAACGAATATTTTATCATGAATACCAAGGTCAGCCAGGATGAAGCCATGAAGCATGCCCAGGGTGTTGTAGGCAAAAATATAGACCGTTCCGCCTGGGACTGGTAATAATAATAAAAAAGGCAGAGCTGGATTTTATTTCCGGCTCTGCTTTTAGATTGGAAATAATCATGCTCAATAAAAATTATTTAAAAGCCAATAACCAGCCAAGCCAACTATTATACTGTAGGCCAGGCTTTGGGTCTTTGCTGCCACAATCAGCACCGGAATTGCAGCCAAAAACTCAATATTGGACCAGGAAAACTTAAATCCACTATGAGCATCCCCAAAAATAGAGACAAATATCAGGGCACCAAACACCGCCGTGGGTACATACTTGAGCCACAGGGACAAGAAAGTTGGCATAGGCCGCCGTCCCAGCACAGCCAAGGGTAAGACCCTTGAGATATATGAAGAACAGAATAATCCAAAAATACATATCAATATATCACTATAGCTCATTTCCTTTCAACTCCTTCACCGTTATCTATAACTGCACCTATAATTGCCGCCAGTATGGTAGCCACTACCACATTAAGCATATTATCCAACCACAGGGATAACAGCAGGGCCAGCCCACCACCCAATACACCAATGCCAATCAGCTTTGCAGACTTAAAATGAAATGACCACAACCCAATGAACATAGCTATCAGTGCATAGCTGACCAGAGCAGTATCAATATACACGGCACTTCCCAGTAGCACACCTGAAACAGTGGCCAAAGTCCAGCTCATGTGAGCCAGGAAATTTAGTCCGGCTGCTTTTTTAGGATTCCAGTCATTATCCTTCTTTTGAAACTCTATGCTGTTTACAGCAAAGGTTTCATCCACTATTTCCTGGGCATAAAAAAGTCTGTATAATAATGATTCCTTTGAAATATACTGATTGAGAATCAATCCATATAGCATATGACGCAGATTAACAATGCCAACGGTAATCACAATAGGTATAATAGCTGTACCTGCCCCTATCATTGCCAATGCGATGAATTGGCCACTGCCGGCAAAAAGAAAGATAGACATCATCGCCATCAAAAAGGCGTCCATACCTACCTTTTCCCCCAATATACCACAGGCCACCCCCAGGGGAATATACCCGAAGCAGATCGGCCATACCGCCTTGAGCACCTGTTTATCAAAATACTGACTCATCAGTTGAATACCTCCATGAATTATTAGCATAAAATAATTAATTGCATACATTTTAACACATTTATTTGTATAATTATACTATTATATCCAAGTTTAAATAATAATAAAGACATCTATATCATGGTAAAAAAATAAAGAAACAGTACCTGGCTATCTCTCTTTAAAATATTTTATGTATTTTCCCCACATAAAATAAAAAGCCAAGACTTGGAGGTAAAGAAAACCACCTAGTCTCGGCTTGTTAAATTCAAAATTTATACCACCATTATTCAAATTTTTCTGTAAAAAATATTCCGATTAGCTTTTCCCCTAAAGGGGCTAACTTCGTGTGCAACCCGGCAGGAGATATTAACTTAGCACCTGTTATTCGCATATTGCCCCTGTCTTAAGAGGGCGGGGAACATCTTTTACTCATTATATACATTAAAAATAATCCTGAATACCTCTCCACATGGCCTGGGCAAAACCATCATGATACCATGAACTCCAAGTACCATCAGACCGGTCATACTTGCTACTATACGCCAGCCCGTTTTCTGATTTTACCTTATAAACATATAGCTGATGAAATTGTCCATTATGTTTTGCAGTTACAGACGCAGTATAAACACCATTCCCTTCTGAACTTACCTTTGTCAACCAATAATCCAATCCTGAACTACTATAGAACCACACATTGTTTCCTTTGGCATGAACCACATTAGTGTCAAAAGGCTGAATATCCCTATGCACCACCGGCGCAAAAGCCACCAATGCTATCACGGCTATAAAATACACAAACATTTTTTTTAACATATCATCATTCTCCATCCATTCATTTAATTCAATACATGCACGCAAGCTGTAAAAATCTTTCCTGATTCTTTGGCTTTAATTTGTTTAAAAACATACCTATCCCTCCACTTTATTGTTTGTTAAAAAACTGTAACCACATATGTTTAAAAAAAATAAGGTTTCCAATTACGCCTCATCAAATCCTAATCCAACTTGACCTTCTTTAATTCCTAATTGCATAGTGACTACTCCCATGCCTATATCATCATGTTCAACCTTACCCATTTTTCCGGTGATACTTACATTATTCCCCTGATATTTCTTATTAGCATCCCCCTGGATCACTAATATATTCATTCAACATATTATCAGCTTTTACAGCTATCGGAGAATTATTTCCTCCGTATAATGACATTAAACTTATAA